>CP104106.1 GCA_025163595.1 Phaeobacter sp. G2 | reverse complement strand
CACCTGCAACTCTTATGCTTTTGAACCGCAATGACTTCGCTCGAGGAGGTGTAGGCTGCGGCTGGATGTTGTATTTCTGTAGCACAGACTTGGCTGTGCTTTCCTCAGTGCCTGAACGTTCCGCAATGGCGCGGAGCCAGCCACTCTCGGTGGATTGAATTGGCGCAGACTTTCTCATTTCAGATTCTCCGAAATCGCGCGTAGGCGCTTCTCGACTTCCACACGAATGCTCGGGATGAGATCGCCATGAAGTGTCTTGCCATAGGTGGGATGCTCGTATTGCCAGTCCTTAAGCTTCGAACCGCTTTTACCGGAAGCTACCCGCATCACTAGCGTCATCCGGTCCCGGTACCACACCAAGTCCGGATGATCGGCTACACACTGGTCCAAGAAAGCCATTGCCTTCGATGATATCTGGTATTCATAGCGACGCACCTTGCCATCTTCGCCTTTAAGCTGCATCGATCGGACGAGTCCGTAGTAGCTTAGCAAGGCAAGTGCATCCGCGATGTTCTCGTAAGCTCCTCGCTTCCACCTGACCATGCGCACTAGCCTGACAGAAGGTTCATCAGCATCAAAAATGCCTTCGACCTTCTTAAGCAGGTCGAGATCACCCTCGGCTTCGACCACGTCCAGTAACGCGTCAGCCAGATAGTCTGGATAGCGCACCAAGAAATCCATAGCCATTAGCCGTTTTTCGGCCCTGAAGACTTTCACGCATTCTTCAGCAGGATCGTCAGCAGGATCGGAACCGGCCGCTAGAATGAAGAGAAGCCGCAAGGCGTCACGATATCTAACCCCAACGGCAGAAACTGGGTCAGTTGAAGTCGCGCTCCCAGTTTCGCCCGCTATATCGTCAAGTAAGCCCATGCCTGCCGACAACTCCCCCATAAATCTATGATTGTATTATTTCGAATAAGATCGCGTATCGTCGCTTGCAAAGCAACCCATTGAGAATCTGGACGAACTGCCTGTCAAACACATATGAACACAAGTCTAGCAAGGTGTTGCTCGGCAAGCTGGCGGAGCAATCTGAAAACACAACCGGCTTGATTGAACGCTGATTGATTTGGGTTTCGGCTCTGTACCCTTACGCCAAAGGCCGCACGGGAGACCTTCTGGTTGCTGAAAAACGCTGGCGAACAGCAGCAGTGGAGACGTCAAGAGTACGCATGCTTTACGATGGCAGTCTGACTGGCAGAGGCTACAAACAGTCATCCTCCGCGCACAACACAGAAGATTAACAAGGGACAGTCGCGCGAAGACCGCGCTCACCCTCCCAATAGCTCTTCAATGAAGTCCTCCTGCCGGTCGAGCGCCGCCTCCCATTCCTTCGGCAAGTCCGCTTCCCGCTCGAGCATCTCCGGCTCTGGTTGCCCGCGCCCGGCTTCCATCGTCCTCACGCTCATCGCGCGCGCTTCGCGGCGCTGCGAGCGATCCCGGACTGGCGCGCGTTCGGCCGGTTTCGCCTGCTCGTCTGCGCCGGCCTCATCGCCACCTTCGCTGCCCCAAGGCCCAACACCCTGCACGCTCGGCGGATAGGGAAAGGGCTTACCTTCTTGGCGGGCCAGCATCTGCTTGAAGAAGGGATCGTCGTAATACTTGATCCGGCTCGCCTTGATCGGGTGCTGGGGCGAGGCGAGGATGATCACCTCGTCGGGGTCCATCAGGCGCGCTTCGGTCTCGGAAAGCAGCGGCCGTTCTTCCAGCCGCGCCGAAGTCGAGGTCGCGCCGAGGATACCTTTGTTGCGGCCATACATCTTGGTCACCGCCTCGCGGGTGGTGCTGCCGACGGCGGCCGAGACTTCCTTCACCGTGCGCTGGTCGCGCGGGGTGATGTAGAGCTTGAGCCCTGCCCCGTTCTCGAGGCTTTCGCGGCCCTCGGGCCCGTAGATCCGGTCGAGCGAAGCCAGAGACTGCGCGATCATCGCGACGCGGCCGCCATAGCTTGCCAAGGAATGGATAGCGCGTTCGAGATAGGGCATTGCACCCATCTGCTGGAATTCGTCGATCATCATCATGACCGGCCAGGGTTCGTCGGGGCCCGGTTCATTCAGGCGGATCGAGGCGATGAGATCGGCGAACATCAGGCGCAGGAGTGGGGCGAGGGTTGCGATGTGATCTTCGGAGACGGCGATATAGAGCGACTGCGGTTGATTCCGAAAAGTCGAGAAATCGAAGTCGCTGGCTTGCGTGGCCGAGCGCACTGCCGGGTTGTCCCACTGCTTGAGGCCCGCGGTCATCAGCGCCTGGATGTTTGAGGTCAGCAGCCGCGACGAGGCAGAGGCCGCGTTGGTCCAGAGCTCGCGCAGGATGTCTTCTTCGGCTTCATCGGCATAGGTCTTGTACTGGGCGTTCTTGTACTCGCCCCCGGCGACGATCTTGTTCACCTCGCCAAGGTTCGGCGTTCCGCGCTGGATCGCCAGCAGACAGGCCGCGACGAAGATCGACTTGCCGGCCTCGGAGAAGGTGTCGAGTTGCTTGTTGTCCTTGTCGAGGAAGAGGTCGGCCAGGATCGAGACCTCGGTGAAGCGCTGCGCGAAGCTCGGGGCCTTGGCGATCCGGGCCAGAGGATTGTAGCGATGCGTGGCATTGGCCCAATCAAACGGGCTGAAGCGATAGACCTCGTCGCCATTCAGCGCCCGCAACCGCGCTGTCTTCTCGAAGTTCTCACCCTTCACGTCGAGCACCACGACCGAACCCGCGAAGCTTAGGAGGTTCGGGATCACGAAGCCGACGCCCTTACCGGCGCGGGTTGGGGCGACCATCATCACATGCGGGATCGTGGTCGAAGAGATGAACTCAGCCTTCGAGGTCGGCGCGCCGAGTTTGCCGCAGACAAAGCCCTTGCCCGGCGCCTGCAACATGTCGTTCTTCTTCAGCTCCGCCTTGGTCTGCCAGTGTGCCGAGCCGTAATCGTCCCGCTCTTTCTTCCAGGTCCAAGCCAGCGCCAGGGTGCCGAGACCGATCGCGCCAAAGCCAACGGCCCCGAAGCCCACCTTGAAGGCTTCGGGATGTACCGCGCGGGTGCTGGCGCTCGCCTTCCAGAGCGCCAACATGTCGAAACTCTGAAACCCCGTTTTCAGGGCCAGGGTCAGGTAGAAGGCGGCAACGATGGTGCCGATGACGGCGCCGCAGATCACACCGAAGAGGAGCGCTGCCCAGAGGGGAAGTGTCTTGGTCATGGTGGTCATCTCCCCTTTAGAATTCCATCTCGTCATCGAGACCGCGGTCCCGACCGAGATCACGCCCCAACTCCTGCACCTCCTGCTGGCCGCGCAATCGCGCCACCTCGGTCGCCTTATCCTGCTGCAACCCGGCAGCGCGGTCGGTGAAGACCTGATCGCCGGTTTCCTCAAACGTCATCTCAAGGAACTCCTGCGTGACGGTGATCTGATCGAGCTTGCTCGGCAGCGCCGCGTCCAGCACCTCGTAGTTGCCGCGGCGAAGCTCGGCCAAGCCTTCTTCGCCCAACTCCTTGAAGAGCTCGGATTGCAGGGTCCGCTCGACCGTCTCTTCCTGTTCCTCGCTGAGCTTGCCGTCGCGCAACATGTGGGCGAGGTCCTGCAGGTAGGGATTGGGCGTCCGGTCGTCCTCGTCGATGAGCGGCAGCGTCGCCTCTTCCTCGTCCGCGAGGGTCCGACCAATCTCGACACCCAGTTCCTTGGCGCGTTCCATCAGCGCGTCCATCACGCCGTCGACCTTCTCGAGCGCGGCGTCGAGTTGGTCGTCACTCGCGGTCTCCACGCTCAGACCGTCCTTGGCCAGCACCGCGTTCATGTCCCGCTCGACCCAGTCCTGTGCCATGCCGTAGTTCCGCGTGCCGCCGGCACTGATCCGCGCCACCAGTTCCTCGCTATCCATCCCGACCTCCTCGGCCCGCTCGAGCACGTCACGCAGCCCTTCGTCATTGCCCGACTGCAGCGCGGCGATCAGAACCTCACTGCCCGCCCCCGGCGGATAGGGTTCTTCGAGCTGCTTGCCGAAGCGCACGCGCAACTCCGGGTCCGGCACCATCTGCGAGAGGTCCGCGATGATCGGCGCGGCCTTGGCCTCGAACGCGGCGCGCTCGGCCGGGTCCAGTTCCTCGGCCTTGAGCCTCAGCGCCTCGATCGTGCGCTCGGAATAGTCGATCGCATCACCGACGGTCTTGATGTCCTTCATGTCTATCTCTCCTTCGGTGAAGTTCCACGGCGTGCCCGAGCCCAGTCCGTCCGCCATGCCGCGCACGGCGCGCGCCATGTGGCGCTGGTCCATCCGGTCCAGCAGATCCGCGAGGTTCTTGTAGTCCTTGGCGAAGCCCACCACCTGCGCCTGCGCGATGGCAGTTTCCTGGGCCGTCATGACGATCTCGCGCGGCAGGCGAGCCTCTTCCTTGGCGCGGTAGATCTCCTCGATCCCGGCGGGCTTCTCGAAAATGCCGCGCTCGAGCCGCGTGGTGGCATCAAGCATCACGCCATAGCGTTCCGCAATTTCAGCCTGCTTCTCGCGCATGAGCTGCGGCGACATCACGCCCTCGGCCCAACACGAAAACCAGGTGCCCTTCTCGACGCCGCGATTGTTCAGGATGATATGCGCGTGCTTGTGCGCCCGGTCGTCATGAACCGCGAGGACATAGTCCCATTGGTCGCCGTATTCGCCGCTCTCGAAGAAATGCTCGGTCCAGTCTATCGCGATGTCGCGAACCTGATCGACCGTCACGTCGGTCGGGAAGGACAGCAGCATGTGCGAGGTGAACCCGAGCTTGGTCGAGCCGCGCCAGGTCCCGGCCCAGTCCTCGACGATGTCCTCTTTCTGTTCCTCAGACAGCACCGCCGCATCGGTCAGCGCGTTGGTCATCGTCGAATAGGTGTAGACCGCCTTGTCATTGATGTAGGAGATCTGCGCCCCAAGCGAAGCACGCGTCTTGCAGCCCCCTGCCCGGATCCGTTTGAACACCGCCGCTCGGCTCTGACCCGAGGCTACTTTCAGCGCGTTGCGCGCCGACATGGTTCCAACGCGCGCGAAACTCCGCCCCTGCCGACGCCCCGCCAACCGCGCGTCGATCCGCGCCGCGGCCTGGCCCCGGATGCGCTCATCCTCCCAGAGCCGCCCCATGACCGAGGTGTAGAGGGCGAGCGGATCAGCCATTCCTGACGAGCCTCAATCCGCGCTCGATCGCGCGCGGGTCATCCTCCAGGATCTCGTTCTCCGCCTCCTGCCCTTCTTCCTTTTGCGGCCATTCCTGATGACGCAGCGCCTGCGCCGCATCCTTCATCTGGCCCATCTCACGACTCATCGACTGCGCCAGATCGAGCAGTTCGATCAGCACCGCGCGGTCTGCCTCCGAGACCTCCAGCCGACCGCGATGGACCGCCTTGGCGAGCACCAGTCCGGCGTCGCTCATATCCTTCGCCTGACGCCATGCGGCGCAGAATTCCGAGACCAGATCACGGGGTATATCAAGGAACCCGCACCGTCCACGCAGCACCGCATTGAGCGCCTGTGATCGGTTGGCAAAGCCCCGTTCGCGCCACTCCGCATCGAAGGCGTCCAGCTCGGATCGGCTCGCCCGGAAGGCCACCGTCTCGCTTGGATCGCGCACCGCGATGCCCTCGCCCGCCTCCTCTTTCGCGAGCCGGTTCACGTGGCGCGGGGAGATGCCGAACGCCGCCGCCAGGTCCTTGGCGCTCTCGCCCGCCGCGAAGCGCTTTGCCACTTCGATGCGCTGCTCAAGCTTCAGGTTTTTCGCTGGCCTCGGCACTAGGACG
This sequence comes from Phaeobacter sp. G2, assembly GCA_025163595.1. NCBI lineage: Bacteria > Pseudomonadati > Pseudomonadota > Alphaproteobacteria > Rhodobacterales > Roseobacteraceae > Phaeobacter > Phaeobacter sp. G2. The sequence continues at coordinate 99,845 of CP104106.1, read as the reverse complement.
TTCTCCCGCTTCCAGGGAAAAGATGCATGCGCAAACGCGCGCGAGGCAGCGATTGCTCGCAATCGCGTTCGCGTGCGGCGGAGCATTCAGCTTTGCGGGAAACGCCCATCACAGACCCCTCGGACAAAATGTGCAAACATTGGCCATATCCTGCCAACGTCTTCCTTCTCTCTTTTGCTTATACTTCAATACATCACATTGCGCAATATTACGTTTTGCATGATGTGTTTTTTTGCTTGCGATGAGGTGCACTCAAGACCGCTGGGCAGCGCGACATGGAGCGGTGCCGTCCTCATCGATGCGCGACAATCTGGTCGAATAAATCTGCTGAAACTTGCGCTGGAGCAGCACGCGATGTCAGGCAAACCGAGCGCCCGAGCCGGTCACGGATCGGGCGCCAGAAACACGAAAACGGCCCGCGCGGGATGGCGCGTGTCACGCCCGTTTGGGGCGTCACAATGTTGGTAAGGATCAGTGTCAGACCCCTGCGGATCCGAAGACCCGCAGGGGTGTCTGGGTCAGTGACCCAGTCCCTGACTGCGCAGATCGTCGTAGCGGCTGCGGGCGATCAGAGCCTCGGTCTCGAGGCTGTCGAGTGTCTCCGGATGGGCGTCTTCATCAAAGGCGGCGAGGTAGGCATCGAAAGCCATGTCGGCTTGCAGTTCGGCGAGGTCGATGGATTGTTCGAGTGTCATGGTGTGATCCTTTCCGTTGATCGTCGTTGGACGGATCGTGGAAAAGACCGGGGGCATGAGAGCGGGCTGCACCCGGCACGGGGCGGAATGAAATGGAGCACGCTGGGGGCAGGTTTGTTGTGAGCGATGCCCCGCAGCGCTCAAGGCGCCAGCCGTCCAGAAACCTGCCCCCGGCGTTGCCGGCCGCTCGACCCCGGGCTAGCGATCTCTAAGGCCAACAGGTCGACGGAAAGGCGCGCGGCGGTGACTCTGGCGTGAGACGTTGCCCCGGGATGCATGACGTTGATTTGCGACTTCCACCCTCGCGGCACAGGGTGAGTTCGGCGCCCCTGGTAGCTTCGCCAAGACGACCTAGGCGCGGGTTGTTCGACCGACGGAAGAGGTGCGCTTGGCTCGCTCAGTTGGCTCCCAGTTCTCCCTGCGGTCATTCGGTTCCGCCTCCATCGCGCGTGATCCACGCTGTCACTGAACTGAAAGATCGAAGCCGCGCCCGCGACCTATCCGGTCTGACGACCCGCCTCTGCGTCCGCTTCCGAAATATGCCGCGTTCTTCGGACACCGATAGTGCACCGGTCGAGGGCAAATTCCCCCGGAACGAGAAAAAGCCAGACCGCCGGAGCGGTCTGGCCTTTGGCTTAGGCGGCGTCTTTTGGGCCCCAGGGGATCACGGCCTGCAGGGACAGATCGTCCTGGTTCGCGGCCTTGCCGAGGTTGGCGTTGAAGCCGTGGTCGCGGATGGTCAGCGTGTAGTAGTCGGCGCCGGTCTCCTTGTTCTGCTTCTTCCAGATGCCGCCGCACTCGACAAGCTTGCCGCGCGGGGAGCGTCCGAGGACACGGTGCGTGGGGGCCATCGGGTTCGCGCTTGCGACGGGTTCGACCGTGATGTCGAGGTCGAAGGTCAGGGTCGAGATGGAGCCGACGCCCTTGGCGGTTTCGATGTCGGCGCTGGTGAATTTGATGCAGTTCGTGGTCATTGCTCTTCTCCTTGTTTGCGTTGCAATGATGGTCACCTTGCAGCTGGCCAAGGCCCGGTCACACCGAAGGCGAAGCGTAGCGGAGAGGGGCAGGCGCCGGTCTATTTGCTCCGCGCGGAATGGCCCGCAGGGACAGGGGAAAAAGATCGGCGACAACCTTTGTGGACGGGTCGACAGCTGCGACCAGCATGTCATGCAACTCAGACACCAGGAGAAGTGCGGTGGCCGCGAAGAAAGGAGGGTGAACAACCGAATGAGAGAAATGCCTGTGGTGGCGATATTTCTGTCCTCTCGCACCGAGCCGCATCCCGGCCAGTCAGAGCTTTGCTGACCCTGCCTCACGTGCCGCGACGGCTGGTTTCCGTGGCAACCCGATCTGTGTTGTCTGGAAGAGCTGCAGGGAGATCGTCGAAGCCTCGACACCGTTCCGCCCCCCCCGGATTTCGAACGGTCCCTCCACGGCACCCCGTAACGTGCGATCCGCGCAGCACGACCATCACCGGCCTGATGCCAGCTGCGGTCAAGGCAATCCGGCGGTCGTAGAACGCCGTTTGCGACCTATGATGACGGGGCGGCACGGCACGTCCGGCAAAGCAAGGAGCAACACCGGCCGAGACGCGAGATACGAGATCGATGTTGTCACGCGCCCGCCCAAGCGACCGTAACCGGAACGGCCGAGATGAAGCGTTGCCACGACCATGCGACGGCTGGCCGGGCTGGCTCCGGAGGAGACTGCACCGCCAGCAGCACGTCGCAGCGAGAGGCGGCGTTTCAGCTCGGGGCGGGCGGCTGCGTGCAGCCGACCGAGTAGGGCGCGGTCCTGACCAAAGGGCAGGAGGGGCCAATGTTCCCCTTGAATGCTTCAACTTAAGAATCAAAAGTTACTTCAACGGCAGGGCCATTGAGACAGGCGGAACACATTTTGATTGAGCTGAAAATCGAACTTGTTGGCATCAAACCACCCATCTGGCGCCGGATCCTCGTGCCGAATGACATCAGCTTGGACATCCTGCATTCCGTTCTCCAGGGCGCTATGCCTTGGCAAGACTATCATTTGCATGAATTCGAGATTGGCGAAGACAGGTTCGAGGCCCGCGACGAAAGTGACGACAGCTGGGACCCAAACGATGGCCGGAAGGACGAAAAGAGCTTTACTCTTGGCGAGCTGGTCAAGAAAGGCAATCAGTTCATATACACTTATGATTTCGGCGATGGCTGGCGGCACCTCGTCACTGTCGAGAAGGTTAGCAAACCAACCGGAAGACCAGATCTGGACTTTCCCGCCTGTGTTGCCGGAGCGCGAGCGTGCCCGCCAGAGGACTGTGGAGGGCCCTACTCTTACGAAGAGTTTCTCGACGCGCTGACCGACAAACGCCACCCGGAATATCGTGATACAAAGCAATGGGCCGGCGCGTTCGAACCGGAAGTGTTCAGCGTGCAGCAAGCCAATGCTGCCGTCGGTGCGATGTTCGTTTGGGCGAAAGAGTGTCGCGGTCTAAAGTGACTCCTGACGCTGGCTTGGCGCGCGATCCATATGGCGAACCTCGCAACCATTTTGAAGAACTGAGATCGAGGTACCGACGTGACCACAAGCTCGACCATCATGCAGCCGTTGGTGAAAGCATGGGTGGATCAATTCGAAGAAGCGGACCGGGCGGATGCCGCGATCCTCGCGTCCCTCATCCGGCTTGTCCCTGGTGATGCTTTTCGCCGCGATTTGACGCGGGTCCTTGAAGACCGCCTGAGGATCGGTCCCAACCCCGTGGCGCTTTACAACGAAACAGAGCGTAAGAAATGGAAAGGGCAACCCAACCGTTTGTTTCCCGAGACGTCCCGCGCGAGTAAAATTCAAAAAGGGAAGAAGACTGTGCGCGCATATGGCCGCGTCGGACCGCCGCTGGTGCCTCGTCAGCGACAGGTCGCCGAAGAAATAGGCAGTGAAGGGGTTGTCGCCAACGTCCTGACCCAGTTGCACAAGCGCCATCGAAGGTCGATCCTTCTCAACCCTGGGGCCGACATAATTCGCGAGAAGCGCGCGCGCCGGTTCGTTCTGGTAACGGACTTCATCGGAAGTGGAGATCGCGTCATCAACTATCTCAATGCCGCATGGAGGCTGCGGACAGTGCGCAGCTGGTGGTCGAGGCGCAGTCATTCCGGCCTTTGTTTCGAAGTGGTGGCCTACGCAGGGACAGAAGCTGGGGTCGAACGCGTAAAGGATCACGCCTCATCGCCCACCGTCAGCTTGGTGACACGATGCCCAACAATTCAAACGGTCTTTCCCCGAGGAAAAGTCAGGCGGATGGAAGAGCTGTGTCGTCGCTATGCGCCACCAGGGTCCAAACCCCTGGGCTATGGCGAAGTGGGGGCGCTTTTGGCGTTTGATCACGGCATGCCGAACAATGCACCTTCGATGTTCTGGAAGGATGCAAGAAGATGGTCGGCGCTGGTACCGGAGCGTGCATCCAGTACAGCTGGTTCCCCCTACCAAGAACCGCACACGCCAGAGAAAGAAAGAGCGCGTATTGAAGCGTCTGCCAAGGCGTCGGATACCGGGGCAATTCTGCGCCCGACGAGCTTGGAAACGATCATCCTGTCTGCACTGCGCCGATCTCCCCGTCATTCCGAAGCGATATCGGGTCGTCTCGGCATGAACATCGATGATGTGTGCGAAATCCTTGACCGCTTGAAAGGTTGGGGTTGGATAAACGCGTCGCATCAACTGACCGAACGAGGGCGGATGGTTGCGTCACGACTGATTCGCCAAGACCGCAAGAGCCCCCTTCCCCAAGGCGACGACACGATGTACTTTCCGAATGCGTTGAGAGCGCCACGCGATGTCTAGTGGTTGCCGGGGTAACGACCGGCACCGTTGGTGTCACGTCCTGCCCGCAGGAGGTGATGCCTGGGCCGTCGATTGCGATGGGCTCACGGTCAAGCTTTCGCTTGATGCTCAACTTGATCGAACCGCACGACCTTGCGGTCGCCGCAGCGGTAGGCTGACTTGCGATCCGATCAAGCTCACCCTGAAGGGTGGATAGTAGATGCGAACGTGGAACTCTCAACGCTACTTCGCCGAAGGCCTTGCGGCAGGAGTGGATGAATCCATCCTCAATAATGCAATCGCGACAGCTGAACACACATTGCGGCAGCCAAGTCCCGGCCCGCCGATCCTCACCCTTGGCCATCTGGGGCATTTGGCGGGCGTCGATGTCGGTATTTTGAAAACATATGCCTCAAGGCAGGATGCGGACCCTTATCGGGAGTTCTCGATCCGCAAGCGCCCGATCCCGGGCCAACCTCCGCGCTATCGAACAATTGCCGTGCCTGAGCCGCCCTTGCTGAGAGTCCAGACTTGGATCGCGTCCGAAGTCCTGCGCCACGCACCCTGCCATTCGGCGAGCACGGCGTTTGCACCAGGGTCTCGGTTGGCCCAGGCCGCGGCGCGCCACTGCCGCGCAGTTTGGATGGTCAAGATTGATCTGCGGAACTTCTTCGAATCGCTGACTGAAATCGACGTGCATCGGGTGTTTTTGGAGCGGGGCTACCAGCCGCTGGTCGCGTTTGAGCTTGCGCGCTTGTGCACCCGTCTCCGCGACAAACATCGCAACGATACTGCTGTCTTGCCTCAGCGACGAACGCCCAAGTTTCGGCACTCGTCCTTGACATCGCTTTATCCACGAGACCTGCTTGGCGTCTTGCCGCAAGGCGCACCAACCAGTCCAATGTTGGCCAATCTCGCAGTGCGCGACCTAGATGAAAGACTGACTGCTATCGCGAAGACCTTCGGCGTCCGATACTCGCGCTATGCAGACGATCTCACCTTTTCAACGACACGAAAGTCGTTTGGAAGATCCCGCGCACATGATCTGGTAGGGCGAGTCTATGAGACCCTGGCTGCTCGAGGACTGGCGCCGAACCAATCCAAGACGACGATTGTTTCTCCGGGAGCACGGAAAGTCGTGCTCGGCCTTTTGGTGGACGGAGACACGCCGAAGCTGACCCGCGATTTCCGCTCGCGGCTTCGAAAGCACCTGTATCACATAAGCGCTCCCGATCAGGGGCCGGTTCAACATGCAGCGCGGCGCGGATTCGCCTCCGTTGAAGGCCTCCGCCAACATCTGTTGGGCCTGATCGCGTTCGCCGGTCAGATCGATCCGGTCTATGCGGCGAAATGTCGGGCGATTTTAGACTCGTCAGATTGGTCGCAGACAAGGAGGTGAATTTAATCTGTTCGATGGGCGTCTTCTACCTACGGATTTTCATCAATTTGGAGAAGCTTCTGAGCTCAAATCACCACCGGAGAACCTAGAAGGTCTTTCCAGCCTGAGATCGCACTGATTTTGAACCGGTCCTGTGAATTAAGTGTCGGCCTTCTGCGTTGCTCCAGTATCTCTGAAATCCCAGTCACTTCATCAGACTGTTCGGGCCGCTATATCACCGCGCGTTTGGCCAAATAGGTGCAGACCGCGCAGGCTACACTGACAACCAGCTCGGCCTCTGGCGTATCAACCTGCTGTCCTTCCAACCCGTGACGAGCGTTGTTGGACGCATAGCCCCACAGTTTCTCGGCTGCGGTATCAAGAGGTTTTGGAAGGTCCAATCGCTTTACAAGCTGGCCGAATGTTGCTTTGGAATCGCCGGCCAGATCCCGCGCGGTCGCTTCCATCGCTGCGCAGGCATGCTGGATTGCCCCGGTCACATCCGGCTCTGGCCGCCGAGAAATATCGCGCAGCGCTTCGTGGATCTCGCGTGCGGCGGCACTGCGCCCGGTATGTTCGAGGATTTCGACGGCCTCTTGTGTCGCGCCGGTAAATGCTTCGGAGCCGCGATAGACTATCTGGCCGTCGTTCATATGCCAGCCGATGCCATTTTCGACAAAAAACTGGTTCAGCCGGCCATCGAACCTGCTTGCATTGTCGTTGAACCCTTGCGCGAGTGCCGTATGGAACGCTTCAGCAATGTCATAGACCTTGTACCAAGGACAGTCGGCAAGTAGCCCAACGACCTCTTCCCAGATGTTGGGGTGCTCCGACCAGTTGTTCCGGTCAGGCGGGACGAGCAACACCTGACAGATGATCCGGCGCATGGCGGACGGGCTCATGCCGATGTCCTGCCCAATCAGCGGGATCGCATAGCGCAGGTTTTCGGGCGCGTCCTCGTGAACGGTTATCTCCGCGGCTGCGCTGCGGTAGCCGTGCCGGTTCGAAAAACTCTCTGCCATTCTGCCAATCCCCTACGCTATCGGCACTGTGTGCAAATGGGCTTCGATCGCCTTGATCGCATCCGCGGTCAGCGGCAGGTTTCCCTTTTCGGCCTGCCAGTGCTCATGGAAGCGCGCGACAGTCTCGCGTGCGGTTCCCAGAACCAGCTTCTCGGATAAACCGGCGTTTGCAGCCAGGTGCGACAGCTCGTCCTTCGAGAACCCGGAGAACTTCTTGGTGCGGCTAAAGGTGAGCGCCGCCTTGTCGTCGTCTATGTAGGCAATGGTCGAAACAAAATCGTAACACGGCGCGAGCGCTGCCTGCCTACGATCCGGATAGATCAGCGACCAGTTCTTGAGGTGCATGTCGGCATTGCCGATCAGCACATTGAAAGTCAGCCGCCGGATAAACTCGGCGATGTCGGCCTCTCCGCATTCAGCGGCCAGTACCTGTGCGATGTTGCGCTGGCTTGCCTTCTCGTACTTGTCCTTGGGATAAACGCGAAAGACCTGCGCGAAGTCTTCAATGTGAACAGCGCTGCCATCACTTAGACGGTCAAATCTTTCGACCGCCAGCGCCTGACCGCTGACCTTATCCATGCCCTCGGGCAGGTTGCCGATGTCGGCAACATCGATCAGCCTTATCGGCGGAACATCCATGCCGCAGAGACGCGCGAGCGTCATCATCGAGAATTCATTCTCGGGGACAGCATCGAAGCCTTGCGCTGGCAACTTGACGATCCAGGAGCCGCCGACCCCCTTGGCCGGAATCGCAAGACCGCCTTGTTTGTCTCCCAAAGCCGAGAACTTCAACTGAACGCCTGCCAGCGAGAACCTCAGCGCCTGATCTCGATGATCATCGTGATGATCTTCACCATCATCAGCGTCGGGGGGCCACGCCTCACCATCGGCGGGCCGAACAGTGACCGCACCGGGAAGGTCCTCGCCGAGAACCCAGAGCAGGAAAAATTCACGGACGGGCTTCACGCCCGCGCGCTCGGCGAGATAGTCTCGCATGTGACCTTCGGGCAGAAGATTGGAGAAGAAGGGCAGCAGGTGCATGTTCTGCGTACCGAAATCAGTGGTCAGTTCCCCAAGCTCATTCTTGAAACCGAGGCTCAGAACCGGCCTGCCCGCATCGGCGACATAGCCTTCAGAGAAAGCAAAGAGCGAGGTATCACCGCTGACCCGCGTCAACGTACCTATCGGCTCTCCGTAGAGCAGGACTTCAAGGACACTGACATCAGCCATGATCGTCACCATCCAGACGATAGGCCGGACGCGGTAAGGATGGTGCAGATACACCCGCCCCATGGGCGAGTGCGTTGCGCAGCATGCGCAACTGGCTCTGCGCCTGCTCGACCGCTTCCAGATTGCGCGGATCGCTCAGGAACTCCTGCATGGCAGCAGACGCTTCTTGCAACTGAACAACATCATCGGCTGAAAGCTTGAAGTGCATCAATTCGCGCGCCCGGCGCTGCAACTCCTGAACGACAATCTCAGAGAGCGTTTCACTGGGAAGCGCTGCTATCTGGTCATCAAGGCGCTGCAATAGGTTCGTCGCCTTACGCGCGCTCTGAACGTCACGGTGACCATCATCATCACCGCGAATGATCGCCCGAACGGCAGGCAGCTTCTTGCGCGGGACCAGAGTCAATTCCAGATCAAGTACACGTGCAAGCTCGACCAGGCTGGACAGACGCAGATCGACCGCCCCGTTCTCGATCTTGGAGATGTGGCTCTGTGGAACCCCAGCCTTCGCACTGAGCGCGCGCTGAGAGATCCCTTTGCGTTCCCGCGCGGCTTTGAGCGACTCTGCGATGTGCTCTATTGCGTAACTCATGATCTATCTTGCTGCTTCGTTTGCCATCTATGATATTCATAAACATATCACTCACTGAAGCAGACTTCAAGATTGATGTAGAATTCTACATCAAGGCATGCGCGTGATGTTCTTTTATGTATCAAACGCCAGAGAAGTCACTTGCCGAAAAAAGATCCGCTGGAAACTTGGGAGCTTCGAGGATCGACGATCAGATGCTCTTAACAGCAGCCACGGAGCCGACGGCGTGCTCCGTGTGCAGCTTCTAAATGTACTTCCGATAGTCACTGCTGACCTTTTGCCCCGAGGGAACGTATTTCAACACGTCACCAACCTTACGGGCTGCTCGGATCGGAATCGGCAAGCGTTGGTTCATCTGGGTCGAGTTCCAGTTCACCTTCGTGAGGCTGAAAACTTCCTTCGCAATCTGTTCGATCGTGCTCTCGCTTTGCGGGTGCGGACAGAGCAACAGGGGGTTCGGGACATAGAGGCCAGGATAGGTCCCATAGTAGGGAATGCTGCCGTTGGTATAGAGCAGCCCATTGCCGTCCAGTTCAACGAAGGTGCCGCGGAGGACAGGGAAGTCGCCGTCGCGCAGCACCTTGACTGAATAGCTCTCATGAATCCAAACGAGATCGCGCAGTTCCACACCTGCCTCGTCGAGCGCCTTGCCAACACCCTCGGCCTCGTCCTCGCGAAAGCGCGACGTCTTCATGACGATCACGCGTGCCGGCATCGTTCTATGGACCGACTTGTAGGCGGCCAAGGCGCTCTCGGTAAGCTTGTGAGCCTCATCGATAGTGAGGAACGGGTGGCGACCCCGCGACTCTGACTGCGCAGGACCGCCTCTAAGAATGAACCCTCTGCCCCGCTCGTCGAACATTTGCGCAGCACTGGTCCATATCTCGTCGGTTTCGGCATCCTTGAAAAAGCTGATGCCAATGTAACAGGCGGTGAACTCGCCTTCTTCCGGCAATCTGCGCCAGGGCACCTTGCCGCTGCCCTTGTAGTAGAGCGTCGTCATGAGGTTCCATGCGAGGTCAGCTCGATCTTGGGTTTGGCGGTCAGAGTTCTCCTTGATCTTGCGAGGGATCTTGGCATCGGGGTTGATGACATCCTCCCAGACAATCTGAATTGAGAATCTGAGGTCCATCGCTCTGGCCTTGAGCAAGCCACGGAAGTTCGGAGAGGTTTCTCTGCCAGCTTTCGCGTCGGCCGCTTCGCCCTCTATACCTTCGTCATCGCGCGCCCGCTCGTTTCTCCAGACCCGTTCGATCAACTTGACAGGGAGAGAAACCATGACCACGTCCGGCCGTTCATGATGCGCCTCCAACTTTTCCAGTTGCGCCATAACTGCGTCGACGGCTATCTCCACAGCACGCGCATCGCTCGGTTCCTTGGCAATCTTCTCGATCTGACCTTTCGTCAGCACTCCATCTTCGGCAGCCACCATTTCAAACCGGCACCGATAGGGGTTCTGGTTTCTCAACCCAGGGAAGTCCGGGTGCAGGTTCGGGTGCTTTTCGGTCTTACCCTCGAACCCATCTTCGATCGCATTCAGAAACTCGCCTGATTTTTCGACGGTCAGAGCGCTGCCAACAACGCCGACTTTGATCGTGTCCCCCAGGTTCGTTTGCAACGGGCCCGCCTGTAGCAACCCCAATCGTGGATCAGGATGATGGTGTTGGTCACCAAATTCCAGTTCAGGCTCCGGGAAGATCTTTGTCTTGAAGTCGCTCATAGGTCAAAGCTGCCTTGTTCATTCGAGCCGGACGGCTTCTTCGACTTCTGCGCCTTCGCGCCCCACACGTCCTCGGGCACACTCTTTGGCAGTTCGATGGAAGGCGGGTCACCAAACTTGATGATACGATCCGTCTTGGTGTCGGGTGCCAGCAGTTCGCCGGCATCTTCAAATTCCATACCTGACAGCAATCGATGCCACATGATCACCTGGCCTCGAACGGTGTTGTTTGTGTCGAGGCGCTTCTTCCCGGACAACAAGGCATCCGGATAGTTGAGCGCGCGCTCTCCATCCGAAGTGAAATAGTAGGATGGGTTGATGATCAGGTACCATTGGTCCGCCAAGCGCTCGAACCGGGGATGGAATGAATGGTGCCGCACATAGTCGATGGGCCCCTCCCCCTTCGACTTCTGATAGACGCTGACAACGTCTGCCTGTGTCTTCTGCTTCGCACCAAGATAGCGAAACTTGCGCGCGACGCCTCCAGGTGTTGGCAAGAAGTAGAACTGCTTTTTCTTTCGGTCCCATCCAAGCAAATCCCGAAAGTCATGGCCCAGAGTATGTCGCAACAGACCCGCAAATTTGTATTGCTGATCCACTGCGTCGTGTTGTGCCAGAAAGTCGGTTTCGATCCGTTCGACCTGATCCCGTTCGACCAGGTCGCGAACGGGTGTGGTTAGTGGGTCGCAGAATGTCCAAAGCGAGGTTTCATCGACCATCCAATCGTACCGCTGGCCGTCCCGGACCTTATTCATCCGGGCGAGCGCCTTCTGGGTAGAGAGCTGTGTCTGTGCGACGAAGATTTCCTCAGGAAGCTGCAATGGCACCATGTTGATGATCGCTTCCTCCCCTCCCCCAAGTGGCGGGACGTAGTAACCGTGTCCTTGCTTGGCGACGGTCAGGGCAGCGAGGTGATTCTTCGCACGTCCGTCCAAGACGTCGCGCTCCTTGTCGAACTGCAATGTGCGTTCGGCCTCGCCAACGAGGTTTTCGAGCGATTTCCAGAAGAACGTGTCATCTGATTGCCTGTAGAGAACAAGGATCACGGGTAGGTTGGAGCCGCGCCAGTAGTCGAAATCTGAAGCGCGGACACGATAGGTGAAACCGGCGTCCGTCTCGCCGACATAGCTGCCACGCTCAGTAGCCTTGACCTGAACGGCAATCATCTTCGCTGTCGGCTGATCATCGTCCATCACCTCAGCGATGCCGTCTATCCCCGCTTCCAGCCGTGAACGCCCATCGAATTGGAACCCAATTCGCAAGAATTGAAGATTAGCCGCCTTCTCCCCGATTTCGCCAATGCGCTGACTGGCAGTAATCTTCTTGTTCACGCCAATAACCCGTACCTTCCATATGAAAGAGATAGCACTTCAATCAGCGTTTCGTAAGGCCTCGGATACTACATGTAGGCCATGATGGATTGAATGATCGCAGATGAACTGGGTAGGCGACCCTTGGACTGACCGGTCAATAGGTCTATCAAGCTTTCCCGACCAGATTTCAAAACGACTGACGTTGTCCTCACGATGGAATTCGTTGCTGCCGACGATGATGCCCAGAGGTAGATTCCGCGAGAGCAAAGTCGGGATGAATTCTATGCCGAGGATTCCAGTTCGTCAGCCGACGCCCACTTGAAGCAGCTACCCCACAACCCCCGCATCCTCCAACTGCTCCCGATCGGGAAGATCGTGCAGACTCTCCAACCCAAAAGCGACCAGGAACTGCTCGGTGGTGACGAAGGTATAGGGGGCCCCTCGCCTGGGCGACTTTGGCCCGGTCCCGATCAGGTTGCGCGAATGCAGCCGCCCTATCAGGTCGCGGCTGATCTCCTTGCCGAAGATGTCCTTGAGCCCGTCGCGGGTGATCGGTTGATGGTAGGCGATGGCGGCCAGGACCGCGACGTCGAACTCGCTCAGATCCAGAAACTGGTTCCCGACATCTGCCGCTGCGCGGATCGCGGGCGCGTAGGCGGCCCGCGTCCGGAACATCCAGCCGCCAGTGACCCGAGCGATCTCGAAGGCCCGCCCTTCCAGATCGGCGGCAAGGTCCTCGACCAGCAATTCGACCGAAGCCGCCTGCCCCACCACGCGGGCAAGGTCTTCGCGCGGCACTGGCGAGGCACTGGCGAAGAGCACGGCCTCGATCCGGCGCATCCATTCCCGCCAGCGCAGCTCGGGCGGCAGATCGGACAACTCGCGGTCAAGCTCAAGTTCGGGGCGATCCTTGGCCATCACTATACCCCGTAAAGCCGGAAGGTGTCCCGCCCGGTCAGCTCGCGCACAGCGCCGAGGTCGACCAACCGATCGCAGAGCCGCCGCGCGGCGCGATCCGGCAAGGGCAGCGCCGAAGGGGCAACCGCATCGCTGGTCAGGAACAACTCGACCGCCTGCCCTGCCCCCTTGGCCCGGAGTTTCGGCGCGACGGATTTCAGATGCGTCGTTCGGCGCTCGAGGTCAGCGGCAAGGCGCACGGCCTCGACTGCCGATGAGACGAGCGCCCGATGACAGGCGAGACGCAGGTCTTCGCCATGCTTGCGCAGGTCGGCGCGTTTCAGGGCTGGGGCCAGAAGCGGCACGAGATGATCCCAGCCGAGTGCCTGAGCGAGGGCCGCATCCGCGAGGATCAGTCCTACTACATCTGCGCGCGGCACCTCGTGCAGTACCGCCTCCAACACCTTCGCGGCCCAGGTTACCGGCGCCCCTTTCCCCACATCAAGCCACGCGGCAATTTGGCGGAGGTCGAAGCTGGGCAAGGCTCGACCCAGAGCCTTGATCGATACCGGCCGTTCCACAGCGCGTCGCCAGGCGAGGCTAGTTTCGCCCGCCGGTCCGGGCAGATCGCCGGGTCGCAGCAGGTGCACCGCGTCGCGCAGCTCCCCTGCCCGCTCCGGCCGCCCAGAGAACGCGATACAAGCCTCGGCCGCGCGCAGCGCGAGCCGGTCCCGAAACAAGGCTTGGGGCACCTCCGCGCGTCCCAACATAAGATGCAGGTGGTTCAGCGCCGAACCCGACAAAAACGCAACATCTTCAAGGGTTTCAGCGCGTGCAGAGGTGACCCAGGCGGGCATCCGGGGTAACGTGTCGAGGTCGACGATGTGATCCGGCCGGGCAAATGTCATGCCTGCAGCCTATATCAGCGCGGCGCTTTCTACCAGAAAATAGCACATAAACCGCCCCACCTTGTCGCTCGCAGTCATGTCCAATAAGTTTGTATTATCGGACCTCAAAAGATATGCTCAGCGACATGTCAAAAATGAATGAGAAATCGATCTCAGACGCACCAATCGGGTCTTCCATCAACGAAGACGACGCGAGAGACCCGACATCCAGCGAGGCTCTGACCCTGCCCTCCCATGTGGCCGGCTCAGGTACGCTGGATCGACTGGCCGAGAACGCACGTGATTACGCCAAGGCCTCGACCGCCGAAAACACCAACAAGGCCTACGCCGCCGACTGGAAGCACTTTGCGCGTTGGTGCAGATTGAAAGGCGCGGAGCCCCTACCCCCGTCTCCAGAGATGATTGGTCTCTATCTGACGGACCTGGCCGCGCCGACCAATGGGTCCCCTGCCCTCTCGGTGAGCACCTTAGATCGCCGCCTTTCTGGGCTTGCCTGGAACTACGCGCAACGTGGGTTCGCGCTGGACCGCAAGGATCGCCACATCGCCACCGTCCTGGCCGGCATCAAGCGCAAACATGCGCGGCCACCGGTACAGAAAGAAGCGATCCTGCCGGAAGACATCCTCGCAATGGTGGCCACCCTGCCCTACGACCTGCGCGGCCTGCGTGACCGAGCCATCCTGCTCTTGGGATATGCTGGCGGGTTGCGCCGTTCTGAAATCATCAGCCTCGATGTCGGTAAAGACGATACGCATGATTCAGGCGGTTGGATCGAGATCCTCGGTGACGGTGCTGTGCTGACTCTGAATGCCAAAGCCGGTTGGCGCGAGGTGGAGATTGGCCGCGGTTCTTCGAACCAAACCTGCCCCGTTCATGCGCTGGAACAATGGCTGCATTTCGCGAAGATCGACTTCGGACCGGTCTTCGTCCGCACATCCCGCGACGGAAAGAAGGCCTTGGAAAAACGCCTCAACGACAAGCATGTCGCCCGCCTCATCAAATCCACCGTCCTGAAATCCGGCATTCGCGCCGAGCTGCCGGAAAAAGACCGCTTAGCGCTGTTTTCAGGCCATTCCTTGCGCGCCGGTCTCGCCAGCAGCGCGGAAGTCGACGAACGCTATGTCCAGAAGCAGCTCGGACACGCATCGGCCGAGATGACCCGCCGGTATCAACGCCGTCGCGACAGATTCCGGGTGAACCTGACCAAGGCCGCGGGGCTTTGATCCGCTGCCCCATTACGCCGCCTGCCCGCTGAGCCTACCGTAGAAGCTACGCTCGAGGTGCAACTCCCCTGCCCCGGCCTTCTGGACAATACCACGGAGATAGCCGCCCGGAGACGCGACTTCGCCGGCGCAATGCTTATCGAAGGTCAGAACCAGCGCGGCGGTTGCAATTTGAGGCCCAAGACGAACCTGCGCGAGGTTCCAGGCATGCTCCGAGACGCCAATCATTGGCCTCAACTGGCCAGCAACCCGGTGCAGATCGCCCCAATCTTTGAGATACCCGCCCATATTGCGCGCCCAGGACGCGAATTCGGGACAAGCCTGCATCACAGTCGGCAAATCAAGCGCTGCTCCACGTTTTTTGCGGGTCTCAGCAACCCACTCTTCCAACTCCCTATCAACCTGCTCTTCCGGTGGCGCATTTGGCACCACGCCCGCCGCTTGCTCAGTTTCTGAGCGATTACAGGTTACAGGATTTAGTTGGGTTGTAATTAGTATATGGGGGTCAGAAATGACCTCCCTGGGGTTCATTTTTTGAGTCTTTTCGAAGACTTGTGCCTTGGTTGCAGGCGTGTTTTCCACAGGTTGGACAGCCTCAGTTGCCTTAAGGTAAGCTGCCTCGACACGCTCCTGAAGCTCTTTGAACCAGGTCAAGAGCCGGACAAGCTGTTCGGAAGCTTCGTGGCGGCGCGGAAGCCGGTCCAAAAGCTCTTCGAAGAGCCCCGTGAACTGCGCCCAGGGCCCGCGCAGCGCGTTGCTGACGGCAGCCTCGATCCGCGCCCTGATCATCCGTCGTGCCACCGTGATCTGGCGCTTCAGGCGCTGACAGAGCTCACGTTCGGCCTGTAAATCGGCATGCAACTCCTCGAACTCCTCGACACGGGCCGACAGCGGCGACAGATCGAAGCCGTAGGCCTCGATAATGCGCCCATCGGCGTCCCTGCGCCCCCACCGCTTGCCGTTCGGGCTGTCCTGGAAGGAGATCACGCCGATCTCGGCCAGCCGTCGCGCATGGCGTTTGAGAGCCGAGAGCGAGAAGCCCGTCTGCTCCATCAGATAGGCGTTTGATGCCCAGACGATCGGGCGCTGCCCCTCCTCCCAGTCCTGGGCCTGAGTAAAGGCCCCGAGCGTGTCGAGGAGCATCATGTCTCCGGCCTTGAGGCCAATGTATGCACCGACCCGCTTTACGGCCACGAAGGCCCGCGTCTTGGGTACAGCTAACTGTTCACCGGCTTGGGCAAGCTGCTCTGCAATGCCAAGACCCGGTGTCGGCTTGCGCCAACCTGTATGTTTCATGCCTGTTTCTCACCTCCAGTTATGTGGAGGCAAAAGAAAGCCGTTCGCCGAAGTGGCGTTCTTGTTGACAGTGATTCGCGGGAGAGATATCTTCTAAGCGACCAAACTTTTCAGATTAGCTCTCAGGCCACGCTGCTTGGGGGCTTTTCTTTTGCCTAGATCATTGTTCTGACTGCTCCTCTTTCGTCGCGAGGAATTCACTGTACAGCTGATCAAGCCGGCCCGAGAGAAAATCCCCGAACTCGGTCGAGTCTTGCGCCGTGAGTGAAATGCTGAATGCCTTTCCGGATCGGCCGATGACGCCTTTGATGCGGCCTTTGCCGGCGGTCCAAGTACGTTTCTTGGGCGCGGCACGCGCTTTTCGGCTTTTCGGCGCCCTGCCCGCTTCTGCTAGCTTGCTGTGCAGGAACTCGAAGCGTGCATCGCTGTCGAGACCCTGAAAACCGTCGAACTCCAAAGCTCCTTTGAGGATCTTCTCATTCTTGGGCTCCGAGGCCAACTTCTTGAAATCCTCCCAACGATCGCGCCCGATCTGCTTGGCTGGGCCAATCTGTTCGATGACGTGCCGCGGGACGTTCTGCGCCACTGACAGCATGCGCGAAAGCAAAGTACCGTCAATGGTCAGGGCGGACTGGATCACGTCCTTTGCTTGCCCCATATCCAAAAGGCTCTTCGCAAATAGGGCCTTCTCAATAAATGAGAGATCTGCGCGCGCAGTGTTCTCCTGCCCTTGAGCAAGAATGTGGGCCACGTCGTCCATCGGCTTTACAACTGCGCGAACCTTACGGCCGAGCGCCGATGCAACTCGCACACGGCGATGCCCGAAGACGATCATGTAACGACCATCTGCTTCTGGATGCGGTCGAAGTAAAACCGGTGTGTCCTGGCGACCGGCCGCGATCGATGCTTTCAGTTCGTTGAAAGCAACATCGTCATCACTAAGCCGATCCGAAACGAATGACACATCGATCAATTGCGGATCAATCTCGACTATTGTTTCGCCTTCAAGGAGACGCTTCGAGTTCTCCGCAAGGCTATCAATCGAAACCTTCATCGACTTCGAAGCTCCGCGCATTGCGTATCCGGAGCGCCCGGAATCCTTGGGCTGCTCCGGCGAACCAGCCATGACGCTCTTCAGGAGGTCTTTGCGAGCCATCAAGTCATCTCCACTTCGTTAGAATCCAACCGGCGCGCAGTCTGCATTTCGACAGTTGCACGGCTGTCAAAATTGGCGCTCTGCACGGCTGTCAAAACCACAGTCATTCTCGCCCCCAAGCCTTGTGGATCAATTCGGCGATTTCGTCGTTGACGTCGTTCAGGGAGGTCACTGCACGGTCATAAGTGGTTCGAACGAACTGAGAGCGCTCAACTTCGTAAAGCGTCTGTTTGGTGATCCCAGCGTCGGAGATCGCCGTCGATTTCAGTACAGGAGCCGAAAGCATCTGGTTTGGAAACATCGCCTGGAGGAACCCGACCATCTGCTTTTGAGGACCATCTGTTGGCTCAAACCGCGTTACGAGGTAGCGGAACCACTTCAGGCGCATGTTTGCTCCGGCGTCACGGATCGTCTTCATGATCCCGCCCAGCATCAAAAGAAACTGGCTCATCGACATGACGTCCAGCATCTGAGGATGGACCGTCACAATTACCGAGGAAGAAGCCGTCAGAGCAGTGAGCGTGAGGTAGCCCAGCTGAGGAGGGCAATCGATTACGACCACGTCATAGCGGTCATCAACTTCACTGAGCGCCTTGGATATCCGAGTGAAGAAGGTGCGGCCCTCATGGGGATCGCTGCTCGTCAAAGCAACCGGCGTATCGTATTCGTACTCCTGAAGTTCGAGGCTTGCCGGAACGATGTCTAGGTTTGGGAAGTTTGTCGGCCGGATTACTTCAGAGATGGGCTTGCGCTCATCGTCATACCGGAGCGTCTCATAAAGCGAGGGCACGTTGTCGAGCTCAGGCTGGATACCGTGCAAAGCTGTTAGTGAGGCTTGAGGATCCAAGTCGATCGCAAGAACACGATGGCCCTTCAGCGCTAAATGCTGAGCGAGATGAGCTGCGGTAGTGGTCTTTCCGCTGCCCCCTTTGAAGTTTACGACAGAAACAACGTGCAGTTCTTCGCCAGGCTGTCGATAGGGGACATAACGGCGCCTTCCGGGACGGCCATGCTTGTCCAGATAGGCTCTCAATTCCAGCATTTGCTCAGCCGAGTAGCTGCGCCTGCCGGAAGACGACGTTTCGGGCTCGGGGCCTTTGCCCTCGAGGTGAAGCTTCTTGATCGTCGATTGGGTCACGCCGAGATAGTAGGCAACCTCTGCCAGAGAGAACTGACGTAGACCTTTCTGGGCGTCTGGAGGATACTGTTCCTGTCGCAACATGTTGAGACGGTCAGAAATCAGCTCTCCCTGCTGAAGGATGATCTCGTCGAAGGGTTGATCCTTCGTATCAGCCTCAAAAGACCGTTGTCGCATCTGACTGCCCTCTAAATATCGCTTTTTCAGCGATTTCGCTCATTAAAGTGTCATCTACACGGAAAAATGAGTCTTAACAATGATTTTCGCCCGGCGGCTCGACCCCACCCAATCTGCCAGCGGGCCTAGATGCCTCGACAAACTGTAGTGATCACGGATGGCTCCTACCCAATATCTTGGGATGACCTGTCGTAAGCTCTGACTTCCAGCCAATTAGCGCGTCACATGACCACGACCGCAACCTTATGTTATTATTTATTTTTCCTCCATTGCACGGCTGTCAAAATGCAAGAGGTACTAAGCCTTAAAGTGCGTGGGGGACGACGGAAAAGTCTTCTCCGAAACGGATTGCGTCATCATCTCCCTTATGCCCGATCAGCTTTCAGTTGCTTCCACCAAGCACACCAACCAGTGCGCGCCAACATGCAGGCAATGCATGTCAATGCGAAGGGACGCGGGGGGAAATCGGCTGGGTTGCCCCGGCCGATTCTTTGCGTCACGCGGCGTCTTTGGGGCCCCAGGGGATGACGGCCTGCAGGGACAGATCGTCCTGGTTCGCGGCCTTGCCGAGGTTGGCGTTGAAGCCGTGGTCGCGGATGGTCAGCGTGTAGTAGTCGGCGCCGGTCTCCTTGCTCTGCTTTTTCCAGATACCGCCGCACTCGACCAGCTTGCCGCGCGGGGAACGGCCGAGGACGCGGTGCGTGGGGGCCATCGGGTTCGCGCTCGCGACGGGTTCGACCGTGATGTCGAGGTCGAAGGTCAGGGTCGAGATGGAGCCGACGCCCTTGGCGGTTTCGATGTCGGCGCTGGTGAATTTGATGCAGTTCGTGGTCATTGCTCTTCTCCTTGTTTGCGTTGCAATGATGGTCACTTTGCAGCTGGCCAAGGCCCGGCCACACCGAAGGCGAAGCGTGAGCTGGAGAGGGGCAGGCGCCGGTCTTTTTGCTGCGCGAGGAAAGACCCGCAGGGTCAGGGGAAAAAGATCGGCGACAACCTTTGTGGACGGGACGACAGCTGCGACCAGCATGTCATGCAACTCAGACATTGGGAGAAGTGCGGTGGCCGCGAAGGAAGGTGGGTGAACTGCCGACAACTAAGAACGCCGAAACGATCCTTTCACAGTCACACCTGATCTTTCGATACATACCACGACCCGTCGCAACGCAACACCGGCCCGTCTTGAGGTCCTCGGTCGAGTTACCAATGGCCTAGAGCAGAAAGTGATCTCACAGGCTGGAGAAGTTGAAATGCCCAGGCGAGGACGCGCACATCTTTTCCCGACAGCTTCAATCCCGGCCGCGTTGCGAACTTCGAAGATGTCCCGTATGGCAGCGCAAAACTGAGCAAACGACGTGTGCGACTCGGAAGATCAGGCAAACGCCCGAGCCCGCTCCAATCCCGACACGTGTCGGGATGAGTGAAGAGGATAAGCAGTTGGACGGCGCAACACAGAATGTGGTCACCGAGGATGGCCTGCGCGATCTGCTCTCAGATGGCTACCTCATCGAGGTGATCTGCAACCAGACTGCCGAGAAGCGCCATAACAGTTGGTATGGCGCGTGGATCGTGCACGCGGTGACGAAGGACGGCCAGGACGCGAAGATGCTTGTCACGAGCCGCAGCGTCTTCAAATTGCGCGAGTTCAAGACGATCGTCGGATTGGTCAGTTTCCTGGCCGAAATGGGGCGCCTTTCGGCGAACATCCCGCTGATCCCGGGACGACGTGAGCGTCACGAGGCTTTTGGAAGTCCCGCGACAGCGACAAACTAGAAATACTCATCCACACACTCAGCAGTCTGACAGACCAAATCCTGCAATACTGCGCACCTCCGCGAACTCAAAGTGCGAACCGCACTGGGCGCTCTGACTGATGTCATTGTAGAACCGGGGCCTAAGCCCCGATCCTCTTGATGCGGATCCCGAGCTTGCGGGCCTTGTCGACGATGTTCTCTGTGATACCCGAACCTGGGGTGGCGATCAGCCCTTGGGGCATGGTCTCCAGCATCTTGTCATTGCGCTTGAAGGGGGCGGCCTTCCCGTGGCTCTTCCAGTCGGGCCTGAAGACCACCTGGGTGACACCTCGGGTATCTGCCCAGCGGGCCGCGATCATCTCGGCGCCTTTGGGCGTGCCACCGTGCAAGAGCACCATGTCGGGGTATTTCGCAAGGGTGGCATCGAGGACGGACCAGATCAGGTCGTAGGCCTGATAGTCGCCGCCCGAAAAAGCGATCCGTGTGCCTTCGGGGCAGTGCACCTCGGTCTCCTTGCGGCGCTTGGCCGAGAGATAGGCCCGACTGTCCACCACGGCGGAGATCAGACCCCGATGCGAGACCTTGGATCCGGTGCGGGGCAGCCAGGGCGAACCGGTGGCGGCCGAGAAATGGTCCACGGCCAGATCGCGCATCTGCTCGAAAGCGTCGCGATGGTCCCAGAGCTTCAGCCCGATCATCTGGAGGCGTTCCAGCTCGACCGAGGCGACCTCAGAGCCGTCCTGGATCGCGAGGCTTTCCCGGACCTCGAATTCGTTGTCGTCGAGAAGCTTCTGGATATGGGTCAGCCGGCGATGGAAGATCGAGGTGAGGGACCAGAGCATCTCTTCAATATTGTCCTCCAACTGGCTGCCGGTGAGGAGGCCGATGGTGGTCTCAAAGAGGGTCGCCATGGCGAGTTCGACCTCGTCGGGTTGGGGCAGGGGGCGATGATCGGTCTCGCCGGGTCCCGGTGTTGCGCCGTGAAGTGCGAGGTGGTCGAGGATGGCGGAGGTCACGCCGGTCTCCTCTTGGATGTCTGTCTGATGGGGCATTGTCTGGTTCCTCTGTTTGATCTGACCCGATTTGGATGGGGCGATGTCAGGACCGGCGGCGACCGGGCCGCATCCGTCAGGATCGGAGCGAAGCGGAGAATGTGACCCGGACCGGAAAATTGGTCCCGCGAGGAATGCCCTGAAAGGGGAGGGGAATTTTCCGGGTAGCGGGCGCATTGCTGCCCGGGCGAGGGGCACTCAGCCCCGACCCGCTGGTCCATCGCTCCCCTTGTCCAAACGGGATCAGATCGAACCGGCGGAACCTTTGCCCTGTCGGACATCAATGGGTAGGCAGGCGGTCATCCGCCCCCAATCTCCAGACCTTGCGCTTTCATGGCCTCTAAAAGGGACCGGCGCAGCGCATCCTTGCCAAGTGCCCGCAGATCGTCGTTGAAATCGCCCATTGCCGGCACGAGATCACCACAGGCAATTCCTCGCGATTCCAGTTGGTTACGCAATCTCTTTGATGCATTGCGTCCTGCTTCATCATTGTCCCGCGCGATCCAGATACGCTTGATCCCCGGCGGCGGGATGAAGAGGCCGAGATGGGTGGCGGTGAGACAAGACGCGAGGTCGAACTCAAGCAGAGCCGTGCCAACCGAAAGGGTGTTCTCGAGACCTTCGCCGACGATGAGATCAGTGCGCCCGGTGCCAGACCAGAAGCGGATGGCATGGCCATGAAGCTGCCCAAGGATCCGCTTCGGGTTCTCGATCGCGGCCAGACCGCCGGTGGAGGGGTCGAGATAGGTGCGCGCGCAGCCAGTGATCTGGCCCCGATTGTCCGTGATCTTCGCCAGCAGGGCAGGGGCTCTGTGCGGCGGATCAGGCCCGTCCTCGCCGTGGCGCAGGAAGACCTGCGGGTGATAGCGGAGCGCTGGACCGAAGCGCGAGATCCCGCGCCCCTGCAAATAGGTGGCCGCCAGAGTGCCGAGGACCGGCTTGCCTGCGGCAAAGAGCTTCCGCGCCCGCGCGATGCGTTTGCTGGAGGCTGCATCCGGGCGCTCAGCCTTTCGGGTTTCACGAGGTACGGCAGCGCAGGGGGCCTCGCCGAGAAAGGACTGCGCCTCCCTCAGCGTTTCCTTGAGCGTGACCGAACCAAGCCGTTCCTGCAGCAGGTCTATCAGATCGCCATATTGCCCCGTCGCAAAGTCGGCCCAGGATCCGGCCTTGCGCCCACCTTGAGCTTGCAGCCGGATGGCGAGGCTTTGACCTTTGGCCCCCGAGGTATCGCCAACCTGCCAATAGTTGCCCTGCTTGCGCCCCTCGGGGAAATACTGGCGGCAGAAGCTCTCGGCCCGATCTGCCAGATCGGCCGAGAGGTCTGCGATGCTGCGCCGCGCGTTCATGCGGCGGCATTCGCAGCGTTTGCGCCAACCGGATGCTCGCCGAGCACGCGCGCCAGCACGTCAATGCCGTCCACCGGGATGAACACCCGCGTCTTCCACTGGATCACCTCGGTGAAGCAGCCCAAAGCCTTCAAACCGGGCAGGGCCGCACCGGACGCGCCGATCAGCTCACATCTCGGCTGCCCCATCACGAGCGACCGGCGCAACTGGTAACCGCCGAGCAAGCTGAGGGTCGTCTTTGCGTCCATCACCGCGCCGAACACCTCCTGCGGTGCCATCTCGATCTGACAATCGAGACCGAGGCGCGCGTAGACATTGAGAAGCTGATCCTGGCTGACCAGACGGCCGATGGCGCGTTCCCCATCCTCGGTCTGCAGGCGATAGATGCGCATGTTGTCAGCGGGCAGCCGATCCCAGATCGGCAGGAGCAGCCCGCAGATCAGCGTGATCTTCGAGGTGGTGAACTCCGGCACGGCGGCGACTTCGGTCTGCCAGAGATGTTCGAACATCGAGTCATCAATCTCCTCCCAATGCGAGGTCGAAAATTCGCTGGCCGCGAGGATCTCGGTTCCCATGGGCCGCAGCAGTTTCACCCGCAGGATCGGCACACCGTCTTCGTCCATGAAGGCGGGCGCCTTCACCATCAGCGCCGCGCGTTTGGAGGTCGTGTTCCAGCAGAGCGTCGCGCCCTCTGTGTTTGCGCAGATCGATTTGACCCGGGGCAGGGCGAGAGGATCGTTGCGGTCTGTGCGCTCCACGGTCAGCGCAGTGGCCGTCGCCCCCGTCGCCTCATGCTCGAAGATGACCTTGCGATCGACGATCTCGAACTTCTCCGCGCGCAGGGTCTCGAGGCCGACATCCAGCGTGCCCGCCTGCCGCGCGTCTTCGATGATCGCCGAGAGGAACCCGCCGAAGGCCTCGAAAATTGCGTCTTGCACGTCAATCCTCAGAGCAAGGCAGCGGTTCAGGAACTGCTGGATCGGCGGCAGGGTTTCCTTCATCGTGCCGTCCGCGTCATCGAGCGTCAGCCCGGTCATCTCCTGGAATTTGGCGTAGGAGCAGGCGTCAATCTTGCCCGCGCGCAGCTTGTAGAAGAACTGGCGCCGCGCCGCGCGTGCGTAAGGGCTTTCGAGGTTGTCCTCGGCGCGAAACATGTTCTGACCGCCGGTCTCGCGTTGCCCCTTGGTGATCGCCCCGAGCGTGTCGAGGCGGCGCGCGATGGTGGAGAGGAACCGCTTCTCGCCTTTCACATTGGTGGCCACCGGCCGGAACAGCGGCGGCTGCACCTGATTGGTGCGATTGGTGCGCCCGAGCCCCTGGATGGCATTGTCGGCCTTCCAACCGGGCTCGAGCAGGTAATGCACCCGGAGGCGCTGGTTCTTTGCCCCAAGGTCGGCGTGATAGCTGCGCCCGGTGCCACCTGCATCTGAGAAGATCAGGATGCGTTTGGCGTCATCCATAAAGGCCTGAGTCTCGCCGAGGTTGGAGGAGGCGGGGCGGTTCTCGACCTTGAGCCGCCCTTCGCGCGTTTTCACGATGCGCCGCTTGCGCCCCGTGACCTCGGCCACCGCATCGCCGCCAAAATGCCAGAGGATCTGGTCGAGCGCGCCCTGCACCGGGGCGAGGGCACCCAAGTGCTCGATCAGATCGTCCCGCCGCCGCTCCGCTTCGCGGCAGATGATGGGATTGCCGTCAGCATCGAGGGCGGGGCGCGACCGCAGATCGCCGTTCTCGTCGGTGTAGGGCTCGAAAAGCTGCGTCGGGAAGCTGTGCATCAGGTAGTCCATGATGTTTTCACGCGGTGTAAAATCGACCTGCAGATCGTCCCAGTCCGAGGCCGGAATCTCCTCGAGACGGCGTTCCATCACCGCTTCGCTGGTCGAGACGACCTGAATCACTGCAGAATGCCCCGCCGCCAGATCCGCCTCGATCGCGCGGATAAGCGAGGGGCATTTCATGGCGGTGATGAGATGGTTGAAGAAGCGCTGTTTGTTGCTCTCGAAGGCCGAACGCGCGGCGGATTTTGCCTGGGCGTTCAGCGTGCCGGTCTCGGAGGAGATGCCAGACGCCTGAAGCGCGGCCTCAAGATTGGTGTGGATGATCTGGTAGGCATCGGCATAGCTGTCGTAGATCGCGATCTGAGGGGGCGTCAGGTCGTGCACCAGCATCTCGTATTCGACCCCGGCGTAGGAGAGCGAGCGTGCCAGATATAGCCCGAGCGCCTTCAGGTCGCGCGAGATCATCTCCATGGCGGCAATACCCCCGGCCTCCATCGCGGCGACAAACTCTGCACGTGTCACGAAGGGGAAATCGCCAGTGCCCCAGAGCCCGAGGCGGGAGGCATAGGCGAGATTGCCGACGACCGTGGCCCCGGTGGCCGAGACATAGAGGACGCGTGCATCAGGCACAGCGTTTTGCAGTGCGAGGCCAGCGAGGCCCTGCTGTGAGGCCTTCTTGTCGCCGCGGTCGGACTTTTCGCCAGCAGCATTGGCCATGGCGTGGCTTTCATCAAAAGCGATGACCCCGTCGAACCCTGCGCCGAGCCAGGACGTCACCTGGTCGAGACGGGAGGCTTTGCCTTCCCGCTCGGCGGAGCGCAGCGTGGCGTAGGTGACGAAGAGGATGCCTTCGGGCAGGCGGATGTCGCTCCCTTGGCGGAATTTCGAGAGCGGCACGATATCGCTTTCACGCCCCCCGAGGGCCATCCAGTCGCGCCGCGCATCTTCGATGAGCTTGTCGCTCTTCGAGACCCAAACGGCCCGGCGGCGCCCTTTGAGCCAGTTGTCGAGAATGATGCCCGCCACCTGCCGCCCCTTGCCGCAGCCGGTGCCATCGCCCAGGAACCAGCCCTTGCGCAGACGGAAGGCACCTTCGTCACCCTCCGCCGCGGCCATAAGCTGACCCTCGATCTCCCCGCGCTTGAACCAGCCTTTCAGGTGCGCCTCGTGTGCATTGCCCGCGTAGATCACGCTTTCGAGCTGCGGAGCGGAGAGGAGGCCGTCAGCGACAAGGGACTTCGGCAAGACTGGGCGATAGGTCGGCACGGGCGGCGGGACAGACGCCATGGCTGCGGATTGGACAAGTGCTGTCGGGTGCTCCGCTGCGCCGCCGATCCGCATCGCCTGAAGATTATAGGTCTCGTAAACCGTGTCCTGCAGCGCGACGCCCGGTACGCTCCAGGCTTTCGGCAGGTAGTCGAGCGGGGCCGTCACGACATCATCAAAGGGATGCCGGGCGCGCTCCTCGGCGCGGGCGCGGGTTTCCTTGCGGGCGGCGTTACGCAGAGCGTACAGGTTGGTGCGGGACTGGCGGTTCGGCACAGACAATGCCGCGCTGGTAGGGCAGGGCGGGGGGTTGCGGCGCGCGGGACAATGGGTGAGCACTGCGGAGAGAAGATCGCCCGTGGTTGCGCAGATGGGATGATAGACGGCCTCGATTTCGACAGGTGCGGTCTCGCGTTCGCCCGCCGCGCGCTTGTCGATTACCGTCAGCCGCGTGTCGATCGTGGTCCCATGCCGCGCGAAGACCTTGCCGTCGATCGCGGCGGAAAACACCACGTCTGCGCTCTGGCCTATGCGTTGAAACGTCGGCTGGAAACTCTTGGTGGAGGGCCGAAAGCTCTCGCCCGTGATGATGACAAGCCGCCCACCCGGAGCAAGACGTGCCAGCGCGGACAGAACATGCTGACTGGTCGCCTGCCGAAACCGACCTTCGACATGGTTCGCAGCCGAAAACGGCGGGTTCATCACGATGACCGAGGGCGTGATTGCGCGGTCGAGACGGTCGTCGATCGAGGCGGCATCGTGATCCGAGACAACAGCATCCGGAAACAATTGTTCCAGCAAGGCACGGCGCGTTTCCGCAAGCTCATTGAGAACAAGCCGCGCGCCTGCAGTCCGGGCGAAGATCGCCAGCATGCCGGTGCCAGCGGATGGCTCGAGCACCAGGTCGCCCTCGCGAAACCCCGCCGCCTGCGCGACAATCGCCGCAAGGGGCAGGGGGGTCGAAAATTGTTGCAGGCGGACGCTATCTTCAGAACGCCGTGTGTGCGAGGGCGCCAGACTGGCCAGCCGCTCGATCATGGTGAGGAAGGCCTGCGGCGAGGCCGCCTGGCGCTGCATCAGCGCGCCATAGCGCGCGAGCATCAGGATTTGCGCAACCTCGACGGCCTCGTAGGCGTCCTTCCAAACCCAGGCGCCGCTCGTGTCGCTGGCACCGAAGGCCTCCTCCATCACGGCGCGAACAGCGGCGGCGTCAATGGGTTTGCCAGCCTCGAACAAAGGGACGAGGGCATTTGCAGCCTGCATCAGGTTTTGAGCAACGCCTGCAGCCTCGGGCAGGGCAGGGGCCTCTGAAAGACATGCAAGCGGGACGGAATGGGGGTGAGCGTTCATCGGCAATCTCCGGAGTTGAGGGTTGGCCCCAGGCCCCGCGCGCACTCTCGCACCCGGGAGGGGTCACCCCTCCCGCCCTGTCTCTCGCTCTTTCATGGCAAAGCCCTGGTGCGAATTTGCCCTGCGTCAGGACGGCCGCAGATGGCGAGGCACGTCCATCGATTGATGCAGGATCCGGATCACAAATATCCTGTCCGGGTCCACCTCATAGAACACGAGGTGCCGGCCCGTGATCAGTTTACGCGCACCCTGCAGGAGATCGGAGCAGTCCGACCCCATTTGAGGATTGGCGATCAGCCCCTTCAGGGCACGCTCGATGTCGTCGAGATAGCGGTCCGCCTGCGCCGCGCCCCACTGTCGGTCTGTCTCGACCCAGATATCGACGAGATCGGATTTAGCCGCTTCAGAGAGATGGATGTCACGCATCAGAAGCGCCGGAGCGGCTCCGCGCCTCGCGCTTGATCGCATCCATATCGAGCGGACCAGCGTCGCCGGATTGCTTGCCCTCCATCAACGCAACGCGAAGCCGCGCCCGCTGACCTTCCTGTTCTTCCATCAGGCGCAAGGAGGCGCGGATCAACTCGCTGGTTGACCCGTAGCGCCCTTCCTTCAACATCAGGGCAATGAATTCGTCCCAATGGGGGCCCAGTGTGACGCTTGTGCTTGCCATGTTCACCTCCGAAATACGCATGAATAACATATATGAGTACTTCACGCATTTCAACTCGGAGGTGGGCTTGCGCCCAGTTCTTCGGCGGCGACGGCTCTGGATCTCGCCTGTAAAACGAGATGGTCTACAAACGCTCGTGCCTCGGACAGGCAGTCCAGCTCATAGTCGCCGAAGAAGCCCCAGCAGGCGTCGAGCTCCTCGCCGTCACGCTCGATGACATAGCCATAGACCCGCCCGCCAAGATAGGCGTCGTAGCTGACGATTTCAGCGCGCAGGATGTCGGCTGCCTTTTCCCGCAGTGCCTTGGTGACGCGCTTCACATCGAACTCCTTCCGAACCGCCTCAAGCAACACATAGACGTAACCGGCCTGGCCGGAATCCCACGGGCAGTGGAACCCGATGGTGTTCATCGCGAGGCCGGAATGGTCATAGAGAAACACCGGCAGAAGGATCGCCTTGCGCTCGGCGCGCTCGCGCAACTGGTCCATTGAGAGATCACACTGATCCGAGACACCCGCGAGATCGCGCAGAAACGACTCGGGGCTTGCGAAATGGTGGCTTTCGCCCAGCCGGTATCTCCGATGCCAGCAGATCAGCGTGCCGAGGTTCGACCACTCCCGTGGGCTTTCGGGATCGGGGTCATGGAAAATCTTGATGGTGTGGCCGTGATAGGCCTCCTCATAGACAGGGTCGTGCATGTCGATGTCCTTTCTTGGAACGAAATCGACTCGCCAGGCCGATTGGGCGCAGGCGAGTCGATCTGGTTGTGATGAGTTGGTTGGTGAGGTTGCCGCCCGTCGGATCAGGCGGCGGCGCGGTTCTGGCGGTGCTGAACGTGTTCGACCGAGACCTTCAGCAGCCATTCCTCGAAGCCGAGAATGGTCTGGTGATTTGCCACCGCGTGGCTCCAGACCGCGCGCGGATCGCTGCCGATCTGCGTCGGGTCGTTGTCGATCCGGCCGTTGGCCATCCACGGTTCCGGTTGGATGCGTCCAAGCCAGTCGGCCAGCGACGGGATGCGCCCTTGGCAGTCTTCGCGCACATGTTGTTCGCCGATCCAGCGGATCGGCACGACCCGGCCCGCGCTGTTGGTCAGGCTTCGCCCAAACAAACGCTCAGCTTCGAAGATCCCGAGCGTGTGGTGCCGATGTGCTCGGTGGGTGAAAAGTGCGAGGTGTTCCTTAGATGAGTCGAACCAATCGTGCACATATTGGTAATCATCTGGAACACCTCCGAACTTTCGGGCCGAGCTTTCGGCGTGGTGGAGGGGATGTGCCATATCAAAGCCCCTCATGTTCGGTGGTATTGGTCGCGATGTAGCGGTTCGAATGACTGACATCGATGTTGTCAGTCGCGAGCACCCAGGTCAGTTCGCCATAGCCACCTTCGTTGTTCTCGAACCCGGGGCTGAGCGCATAGGCGAAGTCCCAGCCGAAATCTTCGACCCGGCGGCGCAACTCTTCTGAGAGAGAGATCGTGTCTGGCGTCACGACGACATCTTCGATATTGCCGGAATCGCCGTAGCCTTCGTATTGCACCTCGATCTTCGTCACGCCGACGGCACGCAGTTCGGAGAGAAGGGCCACGCGGGTCACAACCCTCTGTTCGGCGGCGCGTTTCTGGGCTTCCAGCATCTGCGCGTAAAAATCATTCACTTGTGTCATGTCTTCGATCCTTTGGAATTGAGGGAAGGGGAGGGCGACCTTTGCATCAGATCGCCCAGGAGGTTTCCTGCGGGGGGCTTCAAGCCGCGGCGTCGCCGCGTTCGTCACCCGTCCGGTCAACCAGGTTGAAATACAGATTCTCAGTCGCGCGCTTGAACCCCGGCGGTTTGCGCGGGGCGAGGCAGCGCACTGAGGCACTGCAGCTCTCGCCATGCTCCATCGCGAACTGCGTCACTTGGTCGATCAGGTCGTCCATGCCCGCGGCCTGGATGCGCTTTTCCGGGTAATTCGCCATCATCTGGAACTGTGTGACGACGAAGGCGCCGTCGCGGTGCGCGGGATAGAGGGTGATCTGATAGTCGAGTGTCTTGGCCATCTCTGGTCTCCTGCGGCGGGCGGAACGCGACCATCGCGCCCCATGGAAACCCGCCAGCGCGAAAGGACCGCCCTTTGTGCAAGGGCGATCCGAGGTGATGTTGAAGAAGAGGGGCGTCAGTATTCTGACGGCAGAAGCAGGGTCAGGACGCGGCGGGTTTGCGCGGGATCGGATGGCTCGGGAGAGCCATATTGATAGTCGACGTCGTACAAATCGAGCTTGAACCAGGTCGTGGTCCCGTCGAAGTCGATGACCCCCATCTCGTGCCAACCATGGGGGTCACTGTCAGCGTTGAACGCGTCAAACGAAGCGACGCGGCGGGTGAGAGCGAGCTGGGCGTCCGGCCCTAGTGCTGCAACACCACGGGTCATGACAAACTGGCCCTGCGGCGCATCGGCGACGGGGGTGGTCCTGAGAATGGAGCGACGAAAGGCATCATTTTGCCCGGCGATCAATTCGGTTTCCTTGACGGGATCGATATCGAGTGTGGTGGTCATGAGAATTCTCCGGGACGGGCCAGCCGATCAGACACCGGCTGCGTGAAACCCGTCAGCGGGAAAGGGCCGCCCTCTGCGCGAGGACGGCCCAAGGCTTAGGTCATGATCGGATCGGTTTTCGCCGCGTCAGGCCGCATCCTCGCTCAGGAAGGCGGGCAAGGACGACGGTTCATTGCTCTCAGCGTCGCTCAGAGAATCTTCGGCGGACAGATCTCCCTCCTCGGTCTCCGGCGCAGCGCCTGCCGTGTCGGCACCAGCCTCCGTCGCACCGGCAAACACCATCCCGTCGGGCAGCCACCGCGTCGTCTTTGCAACCGTCGCGGCGTCGAAACCTTCCGTCTCGCTCGCCGCTTCTGCGAACGCCCGCTCCATCGCGGCCGCGATATCGCCCTTGCGTTCGCGATTGCGATCCTCGGCGTAGTCGTCACCGATCAGCTTGCGCGCCGTGGCCACCGCATGCCCCTTGTTGACCCGACCCCAGTAGTTTTGGGCAGTCGGGCGCCAGCAGGCAGCCACATCAACATCGAGCCGCGCGCCGATCTCCTCGATGATCGGGGAAGGACGATTGTCGGAGGAAAGCTGGGGTTTGACCGCGAGACCCGTCGCCCAGGCGAAAAGCGCCTGCTTGTCCGCAATGGGCAACGCCGACATCGTCCGGAAGTCCTCGGGTTTCTGAAGCTTCATCCAGTCCGTGGCGAGGTCTTGTTCCAGCGCCTCGAGCATTTTTTGGGCGACGGTGTCCGCGTGCAGCACTTCGCGGTCTTGCGCCTGGAAGGGCCGGATCGAGATGTCGAGTGCCTCGTTGCCGTAGGACCGCCCCAAAGCCTGTTCGCAGAGCGCGTAGAGCATCGCATCGAAGGCCACCTCGAAATCAGCCGCCAGATGCGCCCTGAGGATGTGCTGGCGCGTGGCACGCAGATCATCCGCCAGGCTCGCCGAAATGCCGTCCGCCTTGCGCAACGTGGCCGCGGGGTCAGAGGTCGGCACTGGCGTGGAGGACGTCGGCGGCGTCACATGTGGGCGGGCGGGGGAGGAGGCATCACCCGCATCAGCACTATCTTCGTCCGGCATGGCCGCAGCAGGGATATCTTCTGGCCGCACCAGGCC
Organism: Phaeobacter sp. G2; assembly: GCA_025163595.1. Lineage (NCBI taxonomy): Bacteria > Pseudomonadati > Pseudomonadota > Alphaproteobacteria > Rhodobacterales > Roseobacteraceae > Phaeobacter > Phaeobacter sp. G2. The sequence goes on along the minus strand of CP104106.1, from coordinate 68,448 downwards.
TTTCTCGACACGTAGCGCACCGTCATGACCGATGGTCAGAACCACGCCCGCAATGGCGCGATCTGCGTCCGCGAAAGGTTGCCGCTCGCGCTGCAGGGCTTCGATCTCGCGCAAACGCGGCTCGATGGCGTAGTATTCTTCGGTCTCGGCGTCGGTCCAATCCTCGCCGTCATTCTGCGCCGCCAATTCCTCTTCGCGGGCGATGAGATGCTCTTCCTCGGCGAGCAGATCGGGATCGGGTTCGATATCCTGCGGATAGACACGCCCGAAACTGCGAAACGCCCCGTAATCCACAGAGAGATGCACCTCGACCCATTTCCATGTCCCTTCAAAGGGTTTGGCCGCGGCCTGCAGCTTCTCGATGGCGAGACGCTCGAGGAGCTCAGGGTTTTCCATATGGGCGCTGGCGCGATCGTCGAAGAGGTCGCGCAGCAGAACGCCTCCCGCCGCCTCATAGGCTTCGATGCCGACGAAACGCCCCAAGGCCGAGTTCGCAGAATGCGCGGTCTCGGTCAGTTGGCGTTTGATGCTTTGCGGGTGGATGTGATAGCCGCCCTTCACCGCGTTCCAGACCGCCAGTTGCCGATCGTGGTCGTCGGTCAGCGTAAACGCCATCACGCATTCGAGGGTCAGATCCCCCGCGCGAAATCGCTCGATGATTTCGGGCGCGACACGGGCGAGTTTCAGCCGACGGCGTACCAGGTCGACGGAGACACCGAATTTCAGCGCAATTTCGTCCTCGCTGCGCCCTTCGCCAATCATCTTGTCGAAAGCTTCGAACTGGTCCGCCGGATGCATGGCTGCGCGCTGAAGGTTTTCTGTGGCGGAGGTGAGGATGGCGTTGCGTTCGTCCTCGACGAGGCAGGGCACCGGGTGGTCTGCGGGGATCACACCGTCCTCGGCCAGCTGTTTCAGCGATTTGAGGCGACGGCCACCGGCGTCAACAGCAAAACGTGTCTCTGACAGCGCATGAACCACTAGGTTCTGTTTGATGCCTGTCTCGCGGATGCTGGCGAGGAGTTCGGCGTCGTCGCTAGCGCTCGCGGCGACTTTGCGGACGTTGAGTTGGCTCGGCTCCAGCTGGTCGAGCGGGATCATCCGGATGTCGGCGGCGCCGTCAGGCGCAGCCGATCCGGCGGTTTCGGTTTTCTTTGAGGTGGCGGGTTTCGAACGCGTCGTGGTTTTGGTCTTGGCCATGGTCAGGATCCTTGTCGCGCCGGACCCGGAAGAGGCTCTCTCTTTCCTTTCAAGCCCGGCACACGGGCTTCCCTTTCTCTGGCTCTTTGCAATTGCGAAACACGTCAGCAATCGACCGTTTGTAAACGAATGCAAGTAAGTGCTCTCTCGTCGTGCTCGTCCAAAAACCCTTGGTTTCCTTGCGCTGAACGCGATCTGAGAGGTTCCACCGGCAGTCGCGTGCGCGTACTATATAAAGAGCGTCGGCAACCGCCACAAAATCACTTGGGTAATGTCCAAAAGATTAGTATTTTGCACATATGAAGCCCCAAGTATACGCTTTGACTGATGATTTCGATGACCCCTTCATCACAATCGAGGAGGATGAAGAGGCTCACGAAGAGGATCTCTGGTTTCTGCCTGGGCCACTCGAGGAAGAACCGGATGATTTGCTTCCCGGGCCACGGGCAGAACCGCCAGACACTGCTGTCATCGACGACTGGGCAAAGGCAGAAGGCGTTCACGCTGCGCGACTGGCAAAAGTGGCTGGACGCTTAGGAGCTCTGGATGACCGGCTGCTGCGTGGCCCGGAAGGCTGGCGGCATCGCCTCGCTCTTATCGAGGCGGCGGACCTCAGCTGGTTCGCAGGGGATCGGGTGAGTTCTGATCGTCTGGCGCTCTGGATATCGATGCGGCTGTCAGGTGCACAGGATGACCCAAATGCCCTGGCAAGAGTTGGATGGGCTGTTCGACGCCTGACAGGCGGTCCCGGACCAAACGGTGACTTGGCCGCCTTCCTGGATCGCCGCGATCCCGAGAACATTGAAGACAGTGCTGAGCGTTTCGAAGATCGCGCGGGCGGATGGCTGGACGTCATGGCGGCTGCGGGCGACTTACATCCAATCACGCGGGCTTGCATGGGCTTTCATCTCTGGAGCCTGGCGGGCCTCGGACAGCACGGCGACCAGATGGAAGCCGCCGTCACCGCGTCCAGGGTCGCGGCCAGCGACGGAAGCGGCGCCATCTTCGCACCGCTCGCTATGGGCGGGGCAGGGGGGCTGCGTGTCTCGGGTTTGCCAACCGAACGCTTGGCACGCTGGTTGGATGGGATGAACAGCGCAATTCTGACGGCGATGCGAACACTTGACGATATTGAAGCGTGGACGGGTCGGGCAGAAAACGTCATGGCGCATTTGTCGGGTCGCACGCCGGTCGCCTTGCGTAAAGCTTTCTCTCAGTGGCCATTGGTCTCTGCCCCAATGGCTGAATCCGTGACCGGAGCCAGTCGCGCCGCCATTCAACGCAATCTGGCGTGGATGGAAGAAAGCGGTTTGATCCGCGAGGTGACAGGGCAGGGGCGCTTCAGGATATGGACTCTCGAAAACTGAAAGTCGATTCCCGGGTGTGCTGGTTAATTTCAATGTGCCAGCATGACAGAGATTGTCATGCCGCGATGTTGCTACAAATGCAAACCGGATACGAGGCTGTCAAATGGACTTTCTCAAAAGCTGCCAATCTGTTGCGCGTCGCTGACATGGCGACCTCGCGGTATGACGGAATCCGCTTGCAGGACGTGACGGACGAGTTCGGTTGCTTTATTGCGCACCTTCGAGAAGGAGATTCGATTGTGCACTGCAGCAGGATGTCTTCCTTGTTCTTCACATAGTAACAGAGGGCAGGCTTGGAAACATCGAACAGGTCGGCCAATTCGCCAATTGACGTTTCCGAATACCTCTTGGTGGTGAACTCGTGCGCGGCCGTATCCAGCAACGCCCAGCGCTTCAGCTTCTGCTGATGCTCGGCATCCTTGGCTTTGCGGGCGAATTGATCAGGTTGCGGCTGCGTCCTCCTTAATCATGTCGGCGGCTTTTTCACCGATCATGATACAGGTGGCATTGGTGTTGCCGTTGATGATCTCGGGCATGATTGAGGCATCGGCGACACGCACATTGGCCAGTCCCTTGACCTTGAGCCGCGCATCGACCACGGCCATGTCGTCGCGGCCCATCTTGCAGGTGCCGACCGGGTGATACGCATGGTTGACCTCGGCGCGCAGGTAGTCGTCGATCTCGGCATCGGTATTGAGATAACGCTTTGGGTAAAGCGGCTTGGCGATCATATCCTTCAGCGGTGAGCCGTGCAGGATGTCCTGCGTCACCTTGAAGGCATTGCGCATGTCCTTCAGGTCATCGGCGTGATCCAGCAGGTTCAGGTCGATATTGGGCTCGGACCCCGGGTTGGCGTTCTTGAGCGTCAAACGCCCCCGGCTGCGCGGGTGGCCGATATTGACAATCATGGTAAAGCCCCACTTGATCATCGACATGTAGTCATGGGCATGGTTGCGATAGGGCAACGGCACCATGTGAAGTTGGAAATCCGGGTTGTTCTTACCCGGCTCGGACCGCAGGAAGCCACCCGCCGCTGTGGGCGGATTGGCGAGCCAACCTTTGCGCCTGGTGAAATACTGGTAGAAGGCACCAAGGTTCTTGAGCGTGCCCAGTGGGCCAAGGGAAATTCCGGTGCGTTTCTTAGATTTGAACACGAACATCACGTCCGGGTGGTCATGCAGGTTTTCGCCCACGCCGGGCAATTCATGCTGCACCTTGATGCCATGTTTCTCCAACTCGGCCCGGGGTCCGATGCCCGAGAGCATCAGGACTTGCGGCGAGCCGAAGGCCCCGCCGCTGACGATGACCTCCTTGTTCACCCCGACCCGCTTGGTTTCGCCGCCCTGGTCGTATTCGACGGCCACCGCGCGCCCGTCTTCCATGACGATCCGGCGCACCGTGGCCTTAACCTGGATATCCAAGTTCTTGCGGTCCGTGATCGGGTCGAGATAGCAGAACTTGACCGAGGCGCGTTCGCCGTTCTTGGTGGTGAACTGGTAGATGCCCAGCCCTTCGCGATTGGCGCCGTTAAAATCCGGGGTCTTGGGGTATTCCAGCTTCTCGCCCGAGGCGAGGAAGGCGTTGTAGAAATCAAACGAGGCATCGCCGTTGCTGACATGCAAGGGACCGCTGTCGCCGTGATAGTCATCCGCACCGCGTTCGTTGTTTTCGGCCTTGCGGAAATAGGGCAGCACCTCGTCATAGCTCCAGCCTTCGTTGCCGAGTTCGGACCAGCGGTCATAGTCGCCGGATTCGCCACGGATATAGACCATGCCGTTCATGCCGGACGAACCGCCCAGCATCTTGCCGCGCGGGTTATAAAGCGCGCGGTTGTTAAGATTTTTCTGCGGCGTGGTGTTGAAGCGCCAGTTCAGCTTGTTGATTTTGTAGTTCTGGATCAGCCCGGCGAACATGCCGGGAATCGAAACGAATTTCGAGTTACCCGGACCCCCTGCCTCGAGAAGCGTGACGGTAGTGTTCGGATCCTCGGATAGCCGCGCGGCAACCACTCCTCCCGAAGATCCTCCACCAATGACTACATAATCTGCCATTGTTACTCTCCCTGTTACCATTTTTTGTGTCTGTGTCAGACGATTTTCTTCATGACCGCCAAGAGCGTGTCGGTGAGCCTGCTGTAGGGCGGATTCAGAAGGTTGGCCGAGTTCAGCCGCGCCTGCCGGAAGACCGGCTTGTGGGCGCTGAAACTGTCAAACCCAGCCTTGCCGGTATGGGTGCCCATGCCGCTGGCCCCAATGCCGCCGAAGGGCAACTTTTCCTGGAACACGTGGAACAGGGTTTCGTTGACGCACATCCCCCCGGCCCAGGTGTTTTGCAGCATGTGTTTTTCACGGGCGCGGTCATGGCCAAACCAATAGAGCGCCAACGGACGGTCATGGCTGTTGATATAGCCCGTGACCTCATCCAGGCTGTCATAGGTCTTGATTGAGAGAACCGGGCCGAACACTTCCTCCTGCATCACTGCCATGTCGTCGCTGGGGTTAATCACCATATTCAGCGGCAGAATCCGGTTGTTGGTATTGCCCTCGCCACCATCGGGGTTGACCGTCACCACCTTTGCCCCCTTGTCACGGGCATCGGTGACCAGATTGCGCAGCCGGTCGTAATGGCGGTCCGAAACGATCGTAGTGTAGTCTACGTTGCCATCGAGGTTGGGAAAGAACTTGGTAAAGCCCTTCTTCATATCCCCGACGAACCCATCAAGCTTTTCGGTGGGCACAAAGACGTAGTCCACTCCGATGCAGGTCTGGCCACAGTTCAGCACCTTGCCGCGCAGGATCGAGCTGACCGCCTTGGCCGGATTATAGGAATGGTCGATGATCGCGGGGCTCTTGCCCCCCAGTTCCAGCGTGACAGGCGTCAGGTTGGGTGCCGCGGCCTGGGCGATCTTGCGCCCCACGGCGGTGGACCCCGTAAAGATCAGGTGGTCAAAAGGCAGTTCGGCAAACGCATTGCCCAGCTCGGCCCCGCCGGTGACGACGGCCAACAGGTCCTCGTCAAAATTGTCGGAAACGAGATTGCCCAGAAGTTCGGTTGTATGTACCGTGACCTCGCTGGGCTTGATCATCATACGGTTGCCTGCGGCCAGCGCATGCACCGCCGGAAGAAGCGCGATGGCATAGGGATAGTTCCAGGGAGCGATATTACCGATCACTCCTAGGGGCTGCGGCACCACCTTGCATGTGGCCGGCAGCGAATGCAGGCTTGTGCCCACCCGGCGCGGGCGCATCCATTTGCGCAGGTGACGGCGGGCATGTTTGGCGCCCTGGATGACAAGGAACAAATCGCTCAGCGTGGTTTCGCGCACCGAGCGGTTGCCGAAATCCTTGTCGATGACATTACAAATGTCGTGCTTGTGTTTCTCGGTCAGTTTCAGCAGCTTTTCGACATTGCCGCACCGTTCTTCGTAGGACGGGTAGGGGTTGGCATTGGAGGCGGCTTTCTGGCAGGTGAAAAGCGCCTTGAGATCGTCGATGGAGGTGTCAGGGACGATAGGCGTGGCATAGGAATTCATGGTTAGTCCTTTGTATCAATTTCGAGGAAGCGGCGCAGCATATCGCAGGCCATTGTCTGTTCTTCGGTCTTGAACATCCTGCTCTCCTATCGCGCCAGAATCAGAATCGAGGCCACAGCCCCTTCGATCCCGATCAACCCACCACCATTTTCGGCAATTGCCACGTTTGCGTCGTCAACCTGGCGTGCGCCGCACTGGCGCAACCAGGCCGCCGATCCCCGCGTCTCCAAAATGACATTTACATGTTGCATTTTCATACCTTTACTTACTGACCAGTAAGTAATAATAAGCCTGCGCTGTCAACATCAAATTTCCTTATCTATTACAGCACCTTGGAAGAAACGCTCGAATGGGGGTTCATAAAACCTGTAAAAAACCGAGAATCAGAGTGACAGCTTTTTCGGGCGAGACTCGTTGTTCGCGAAGGAAATCTCACAGGAATTGCCCAAGGCCCAGGCTCGACGCGATCTTCCGCGTTGCCAGGCCAGAGGTCTTCAGCCCGAGGGCTTCGGCGATCTTCCGCATAGGCAATCGTTCATTCTGGGGCTCTTAACTCTTCCTGCCGGAAGACAAGGCTACCCCGCCGCACGATCGCCCAGCGGCGTCTCTCAGCCCGGGTCCGGGGTGACCGGATGCCCCGGAATCCGTGGCCGGATCAAACCGGAATCACTGACCGGATGTTATCGGAATGCCAGACCGGATGAGCCCGGTGTGCGCAACCGGGTTCCATCCGTTCGCTTTGAGTGGTCAAAGACAGGGATGAAAGGCAGTATTTTGCGCTTGAGCGCCAGCCAGACAAGGTTCTCAGAATACCCGTATGCCGAGTCCGCTGCCACCCAATCTGGCTTCAGGCCGAACCGCTCTGACGTCCGGTCGATCATCTTGATATTGCGCCCACTTCTGCCTGCCGGATCAACCGCCAAGCATCGACATCCACGATGATCCCATGATCCGTGTCGATCAGATAGTTGTCAGAACAGGCAAAGAAAGCCGGGCCTTTCCGCGCAGCCGTCTATTGGCTGGCGGGATCCAGAGAAGGCCCAAGAAATGGAGTTGACGAAACATGCCCACCTAAAGAAACGAGCGGTATGCAAGGTTCAAATGAACCTCTTCGCAAAGCCGTCGCTCGGACCAGAGGCCAAAGCGGTAGCCTACGAGCAGCCCATGCCAGAAGTTTTGATTTCGTGCAGCGCCTTCGCTGCAAACTTCTTCGACAAACGGGGAGCAGGCCGTCTGGGCCATGTGTGGTTTTGGCTATTGCCAACGCAGCATTCCTAATCGCGTGCTGCATAGTCTTCGGTGCGATCAGGCCTACATCACCAAAGCTATCATTGAGCCCGGCGCTGAGGCCCAGAGTCCGAACAACTCCGTTCCTACGTTCGTTGCCGCTGTCGGGAGCGGGACCTGTCAGAAATCTGCGATGTGTAGCCGACTGAATTTGTTCGGTGGTGCCTATGCGGAAGATCGCCGAAGCCTTCGGGCTGAAGACCTCTGGCCTGGCAACGCGGAAGATCGCGTCGAGCCTGGGCCTTGGGCAATTCCTGTGAGATTTCCTTCGCGAACAACGAGTCTCGCCCGAAAAAGCTGTCACTCTGATTCTCGGTTTTTTACAGGTTTTATGAACCCCCATTCGAGCGTTTCTTCCAAGGTGCTGTAATAGATAAGGAAATTTGATGTTGACAGCGCAGGCTTATTATTACTTACTGGTCAGTAAATAAAGGTATGAAAATGCAACATGTAAATGTCATTTTGGAGACGCGGGGATCGGCGGCCTGGTTGCGCCTGAACAGACCCACCGAGTTGAACGCTCTTTCGCGGGACATGGTCTTGGAGCTTGGGGCTGCGCTTGAGCACATTCGTCGTGACGAAAAGCTGCGAGTTGTGGTGCTTACCGGCAGCGGCCGGGCGTTCTGTGCCGGTGCCGATCTCAAGGCGGTGCAAGCGGGTCTGTCACAGGAGCGGTCGGAAGACGGTGATTTCCTCGATGCCGTAGCCGAGGTTTTTCAGACGCTCCGTAATTATCCCAAACCTGTCATTGGTGGCCTGAACGGGGTGACCGTCGCCGGCGGACTTGAACTGGCCATGTGCTGCGACGTTCTGATCGCCGCAGAAAGCGCGAAGATCGGCGATGCGCATGCCAATTTTGGGGTCTTTCCGGGGGCCGGTGGCGCCGCTGTGCTTCCCTCTCTGATTGGCCTGCCGAACGCAAAATACCTGCTGTTTTCCGGCCGCAGTCTGCCGGCGTGCGATTGGTTGCGAATGGGGCTTGTCCAAGAGGTGGTTGCCGATGACGCGCTTGAGACCCACCTCGATGCCTTTGCTCAAAGCCTGGCCGACAAAAGCCCGCTCGTCCTGTCGCGCATGAAAGCGGTCGCCAACGCGTCCGTCGAGATGTCGCAAGCCGAAGCTCTGGCCTGGGAATTGTCGGTCCTGCGCGACCACCTGACATCAAACGACGCTGCCGAAGGGCTGGCGGCGTTTTCGGAGAAACGCAAACCGGTCTTTGCCGGAAACTGATGAGGACCAAGATGGACAAGGTTTACATAACCGGCGTGGCGATGACGCGCATGGGACGCCTGGACGGGGCGACCGTGAAGTCGCTGTCCCGCGAGGCCGTCACCGGGGCCCTGGCTGATGCCGGGATTTCCGCCGGTGCGGTTGAAGCCGCCTATTTTTCGAACGCCACACAGCGGCATCTGGAAGGCCAGTTGATGATCCCGGGCCAGATCGCCCTGCGCGATATGGGAATCGAGAGCATTCCGGTTGTGAACGTCGAAAACGCCTGCGCCAGCGGATCGACCGCCCTGAACCTGGCGGCGCAGTTTCTGAAGGCAGGCGAAGGCGATGTGGCGCTGGCCGTCGGGGCCGAGAAGATGTGGACTGGTGATAAAGCCAAGATGTTCAGCTTCTTCGACTCGGGCTGGGAACTGGCGACTGCCGAGGAGAATGAAAAACAACTGCTGGCGCTGGGACATGGGATCGATCTGCAGGAAGGCAGCGAGTCCGAAAAACCCTATTCCGTTTTCATGGCCGTCTACGCCGCCTTTGCCCGCGCGCATATGCGCCTCTTTGGGACGACACAGGCGCAATTCGCGGCCATCGCGGCCAAGAACCACATGCATTCGGTGGAAAACGACAAGGCGCAGTTCCGCGATCCCTACACTGTTGGCGACGTGCTGGGCGCGCCGCCGATCACCTATCCGCTGACCCTGCCGATGTGCGCCCCGATGAGCGATGGCGGTGCTGCGGCGGTGCTGATGACCGAAGCGGGCATGAAGCGCCACGGCATTTCCCGAGACCGCGCCATCGAGTTGCGTGCCAGCGTGATCCAGACCGGTTCGGACCGGGATGGCGACGACTTTGAAAACCATCTGACCGCTAAGGCGGCCCGGCGCGCCTATGAGAAGGCCGGGCTTGGGCCCGAGGACGTCTCGGTCGCCGAGGTGCATGACGCCACTGCTGTGGGCGAGCTGATCCAGATCGAAAACCTTGGTCTTTTTCCCTTTGGTGAGGGCGCGGCAGCCTCCGAACGTGGCGAGACCACGATTGGCGGGCGTGTGCCGGTCAACCCGTCGGGTGGGCTGGAGTGCAAGGGCCACCCGATCGGCGCCACCGGTCTGGGGCAGGTCTATGAGCTTGTCAGCCAGCTGCGCGGCGAATGCGGCACGCGCCAGGTCGAAGGGGCAAAGGTGGCAATTGCAGAGAACGGTGGTGGGCTGATCGGGATCGAAGAGGCCGTGGCCTCGGTCCTGATTCTGGCACGATAGGAGAGCGAGATGTTCAAGACCGAAGAACAGACAATGGCCTGCGACATGCTGCGTCGCTTCCTCGATGACCAGATCGAACCGGAATACCTGAAGGTCAAGGATGCGCCGTTTGAAAAAGAGGTGATCCAGGGGTTCCTCACGCAACTGTCCGAATTCGGCCTGACCTCGGCCCCCCATCCCGAAGAGGCGGGTGGCATGGGGCTCGATTGGTCCACGCACCTGATGCTATTCGAAGAGGTCGGCGTCACGGCGATGGACATTGCGTTGCCGATCCTAATCAACGTGGTGGGCGCCGACCTTTTGCTTCGCCTTGGAACCGATGAACAACGCGCGCGCTATATCCCACAGCTTCTGGCGGGTGAGACATCCGTGGCCATCGGCATCTCTGAGCCGGGTGTCGGCTCGGACGTGGCGGCGGTCAAGACACGCGCCCGCAAGGATGGCGGCGATTGGGTGATTTCGGGCGAAAAGACCTGGATTTCGAACGGGCGTTTCGCCGATTTCCTGATCTGCACCTGCAACACCGGCGAGGGGTTGACGCATATCCTGGTCGACCGCAAGGAACACGGGTTCGAAACCCGCGACATCCCCAAGATCGGCCTCAATGCACAGTCGACCTCGCAGGTCTTCCTCGATGAGGTGCGGGTGCCCGTTGAGAACACCATCGGCGCCGAAGGGCGCGGGTTGCAGCAGACGCTGGTCGTGTTCGAACGCGCGCGGGTGCATATGGCGATGTGGGGCATCGCGCTGGCGCGCCGGGCGCTTGAGGAATCGATCCGTTACGCGCAAGAGCGCAACCAGCATGGCAAGCAGATCGCCGGGCATCAGATGATTGCCGACAAGATCGCCACCATGGCAACCGAGATCGACGCCGCGCGCCTGCTGACCCATCGTGCCGCCGGCATGATCGACCGCGATGAACGCTGCGACACGGAATGCGCCATGGCCAAGTGGTACGGCACCGAGATCGCGGTGAACGCCACGCGGCAGGCGGTGCAGATCCATGGCGGCAACGGCGTGACCCGCGAGTTCATCGTCGAACGCCTGGCCCGCGAAGCCATCATCGGGCCGATCCCGGACGGGACCACAGAGATTCAGAAACTGCTGATCGCCCGGTCCCTGACCGGTGTGGCGGCGTTCAAATAGGGGCCCAGGTCATGAAGATAGAAGGCAAGACCATTATCGTGACCGGCGGGGCCTCGGGACTTGGTGCTGCGACGGCAGAATACCTGCACGGGCTGGGTGCACAGGTGGCCATGTTCGACCGCGACATGGAACAGGGCACCGCGCTGGCCGACCGTTTGGGCGCGGACCGGGCCATGTTCCGGCAGGTGGATGTGACCAGCGACGAGCACGTGTCCGAGGCCATCTCGGCTGTGGTCGACCGCTTTGGCGCGCTGCATGTCGCCATCAACTGTGCCGGTGTGGTCAGCCCGATGAAGGTGGTCGACCGCGAGGGCGCACCTGCGTCTCTCGATGCCTTTCGCCGCACGGTCGAGATCAACCTTGTGGGCACGTTCAACGTGATGAGCCAGGCCGCCGCGCGGATGCTGGAAAACCCGCCCGAAGACGGGGAAGAGCGTGGCGTGATCGTCAACATCTCGTCCGGGGCGGCCTATGAAGGCCAGATCGGGCAGACTGCCTATGCCTCGTCCAAGGCCGGTGTGATAGGGCTCAACCTGCCTGCCGCGCGCGAGCTGGGGCCGAAAGGCATCCGTATCAACGCCATCGCGCCGGGACTGTTTGGCACACCGATGGTGATGAGCCTCGGAGATGAGGTCGTCGCCTCGCTCGAAGAAAGCGTCGAGGCCCCCAAGCGGGTGGGCCGGATGGAAGAATTCGCCCATGCCTGCGCTTTTCTGATCGAAAACAGCTACATGAACGGCGCGACCCTGCGTCTGGATGCCGCCACGCGGCTGCGGGCGAGGTGACGAGATGCTGACACGCAACGGTCCCCTCAAAGGTGTTCGGGTCATCGAAATGGCCGGGATCGGGCCTGCGCCCTTTGCGGCCATGCATCTGGCCGACATGGGCGCCGAAGTGGTGCGGATCACGCGCCCCGGTCAGGCTTTCCCCTTGCCGATCGATGAGAAACACAACCTGTTCAATCGCTCGCGGCGCAGTCTGGTGCTCGATCTGCGGCAGGCAAATGATGCTGAAAAGCTCTGGGGGCTGATCGAGCGGGCCGAGATTCTGATCGAGGGCTTCCGCCCCGGCAAGATGGAGAAACTCGGATTCGCTCCAGAGGCGGTTCTGGCACGCAATCCGGCGCTGGTCTATGGCCGCATGACCGGATGGGGACAGACCGGGCCGCTGGCACAGGCTGCCGGGCATGATCTGAACTATGCCGCGATCACGGGCGCGGTTCATGGGCTGGGCGAGGCCGACCGGCCCCCGCCCGCGCCAATGAACCTGATTGCCGATCAGGGTGGTGGCGCGATGATGCTGAATGTCGGCATCCTCGCGGCCCTGACCCATGCGCGCGCAACCGGCGAGGGTCAGGTGGTCGACGCGGCCATGTGCGATGGGGTCAACCTCTTGATGACCATGCAACACGGGCTGGCGGCCGGTGGGGCCTGGAGCGGCGAGCGCGCTGGCGATTTCATCAATGGCGGGGTGGCGTGGTATCGTTGTTACGAAACCGCCGACGGAAAGTTCATATCCATCGGCTGTGTCGAGCCACAGTTCTTTACCGAATTCCTGCGCCTGACCGGGCTGAGCGATGATCCGCGTTTTGCCGACCAATATGCGCCCGAGGCGCAGCCGGCCATGCGCGAGGCCCTGACCGAACTGTTCCTGACCCGGACACAGGCCGAATGGTGCGAGGTGCTGGAAGGCAGCGATGCCTGCTTTGCGCCGGTGGTGCCACTGGCCGAAGCTGCCACACACCAGCACAACCGGGCACGCGAGAGCTTTGTCACCGTGGACGGCATCGAAATGCCCGCCCCGGCCCCCCGATTCTCACAAACCCCGCCAGACATTCCGACAACCGGTGACGCCGGTTTCGTCGAAATGAACGAAATCCTAGAGCATTGGAGGGCCGCCATATGACCGGTCTGAGTTTCGCCGACGCCATACAGCTTTTGCTGGTCGGCCTGTCACAGGGCTGTCTCTACAGCCTGATCGCCATCGGCCTGGTGCTGGTCTACAAGGCTACCGAGCAGGTGAACTTCGCCCAGGGCGAGTTCATGATGCTGGGGGCCTTTGTAGGCTATCAGTTCATCGTGCTTTGGGGGTTGCCTTATTGGCTGGGGGCCTTGCTGACGCTCGTGTTCATGGGCGGGTTCGGTTACGGGGTCGACGCGCTTGTTGTGCGGCGGCTCACCGGGCAGCCGGTGTTCACCGTTTTTATCCTGACGCTGGCGCTGGGAATTGCACTGCGCGCCGTGGCCGGGATTGTATGGGGCTTTGGCAACTATTCGCTGCCTGCCCCGGTTGAGGGCAATCTGACGCTTGGGTCGGTCATCATTGGCTGGTCCAGCGTTCTGGCGATCCTGGTAACCGCCATCGTGGCCAGCGGGCTTTACGCCTTCTTCCGCTATGCCCGCCAAGGCGTGGCGATGCAGGCCTTGTCCCTGAACCAATTGGCGGCCTTTTACATGGGCATCCCCGTCAAGCGCCTGACCTCGTCCATCTGGGCCATGTCCGCAATCTTCGGCGCCATCGCCGGCCTGCTCCTGGGCCCGGTCACGCTGGTCTCGACGCAGATGGGATTTGTCGGCTTCAAAGCCTTTGCCGGCGCCATTGTCGGCGGGTTCGGATCGATCCCCGGCGCCGTTCTGGGCTGTTTGCTGATCGGCGTGACCGAGCCGTTCTTCGACATCATGTTCCCGACGTTCAAGGGCATCGGCGCCTATCTGATCATGTTCGTCGTGCTGCTGATCCGGCCCGAAGGGCTGCTGGCACAAATCTACGCAAAGAAGGTATAGGCTCATGCGCGTTCTTTTCCGCAAATCCTACAAGCAGGACATCCGCCTGTTTCGCGACCGCACACAGGCTTTCTGGTATCTGCTGTTCTTGTGTATCGCGCTTGCCGCCCCGCTGTTCCTTGACGGCTACTTTCTGGACGAATTGTCGTTTGTCTACATCTATGCCATCGCCGGCCTGGGTCTGATGATCCTCACCGGATTCTCGGGACAAGTGAGTTTCGGGCAGGCCGCCTTTGTTGCCATCGGCGCCTATGCTCATACCATCCTGCTCAGCCGCTACGGCGTGCCGTGGATCCTGTCGCTGCCCCTGGCGGCGCTGATCACTGGTTTGGTCGGGCTGGCCATCGGGCGCATGCATGGCTTGTATCTCGCCATCGCTACGCTTTCGATTGCTATCGTGACCGAACGGCTGATCGGCGGCGGCGGCGATTTTACCGGCGGACATCGTGGCCTGCCGGTTCCGGGCATCGACATCTTCGGCATCGCCATCGACCAGAGCTGGAAGACCTACCTGTTAAATCTCGCCCTGTTTGTCGGCGCCATTCTGATGACGCGCAACCTGTTGCGCACACGGTCTGGCCGCGCCCTGATCGCGATCCGCGACAGCGAAGTTTCGGCCCGTTCGCTGGGCACGAATGTGGCCTTCTACAAAGCCTATGCCTTCTTCCTGTCGGCGGTGTTCGCCGGTCTGGCTGGTGGGCTTCTGGCGCATGCGTTCTACTACATTACACCGGAAACTTTCGGCATGGGTGAGAGCATTCGCCTGCTTCTTATGATCGTTGTCGGTGGGATCGGCACCATCCACGGGGCCATCTTCGGCGCGTTCTTCATCGTGCTGCTGCCCACCGTCCTGAGTTGGGTCAAGGTGCTGCTTCCCGGGGCCATAGCCACATCCGGCGGGTTCGACAGCCTCGCCTTCGGGATGATCCTTCTTGGCTTCATCCTGTTCGAACCTGATGGGCTCTATGGCCGCTGGGTCAAAATCCATCACTATTTCAACGTCTTCCCGATGTACAAGCGCCGCAGCTTCCAACGTCAGAAGACCTTCCTCAAGACGGAGCGTCTGAAATGAGCTGGCTTGAAGTCGAAAACGTGTCGCTGGCATTCGGTGGGCTGAAAGCCGTCGATAACCTGAGCTTCTCGGTGGAACCGGGCAAGGTATTCACCATCATCGGTCCCAATGGTGCCGGCAAGAGCACGGTGTTCAACCTGATCTGCCGCATCTATGACCCGCTGGAAGGCGATATCCGCTTTGGTGGCGAAAGCCTGCTGGGGGCCAGGCCCCACGAAGTGATCAACCACGGCATCGCCCGCACCTTCCAGAACATCGAATTGTTCGAGCATGCCTCACTTCTGGACAACCTGTTGATCGGCCGGTTCCGGCATGGGCGGTTCTCGCCGCTGAGCGAGCTGTTCTTCCTGCCCGGCCAATTACGCCAGGAACTGGAGCACCGCCGCAAGGCGGAAGAGGTTATCGAGTTTCTCGATCTCGAAGGCTACCGTCACGCCCGCGTCGCCGACCTGCCTTACGGCGTGCGCAAGAAAACCGAGATGGCGCGCGCGCTGGTCGCCAGCCCCGAGATCCTGTTGCTGGATGAGCCCTCCAGCGGGCTGACCACCGAGGAAACCGACGACACCGCCTTTGTGATCGAAGACATCCGCGAGGATCTGGGCATCACCGTGGTGATGATCGAGCACGACATGAAGCTGGTGAACAAGGTCTCGGACAAGGTTCTGGCAATCAACGAAGGCCGCTTCCTGGCCACCGGCAGCGCCTCGGAGGTGCAGGACGACCCGGATGTGCAGGCAGCCTATCTAGGGGGGGAAGCGGCATGAGCGAAGTTCTGAAAGTCCGCAATGTCGAAACCATGTATGGCCGCGTCATGGCGATCCGCGGTGTCAGCCTTTCGGTGCGCGAAGGCACCGTGGTCACGGTCATGGGATCGAACGGCGCTGGCAAGACCACTATCCTGAAAACCATCTCGGGGGCGCTCGACCCGTTCAAAGGTGAGATCACATTCAAGGGTAAGGCCATTACCGGCCTGGATCCGGATGTGATTGCCCGCACCGGTGTGGCCCATAGCCCCGAAGGACGCGAAGTGTTTGCGCTTTTGTCGGTGAAAGACAACCTGATGATGGGTGCCTATTGCCGCAAGGACCGCGACGAGGTGGCGCGCGATTTCGAAAAGGTGCTGGGCTGGTTCCCGGTCCTGCGCGAATTTCTCGACAAGCAGGCGATCTACCTGTCGGGCGGG
This sequence comes from Phaeobacter sp. G2, assembly GCA_025163595.1. NCBI lineage: Bacteria > Pseudomonadati > Pseudomonadota > Alphaproteobacteria > Rhodobacterales > Roseobacteraceae > Phaeobacter > Phaeobacter sp. G2. Next base: position 52,401 of record CP104106.1, on the reverse strand, counting down.
CAACAGCAGATGGTGGCCCTTGGACGCGCCTTCATGGCACGGCCCAGCCTGATGCTGCTGGATGAGCCGTCGCTGGGTCTCTCGCCCCGGCTGATTTCCGAGATTTTCGCAATCATCAAGCGGATCAATGTCGAGGAAGGCATGACGATGCTGCTGGTGGAACAGAACGCCAGCGTCGCGCTTCCGGCCGCCGATTTCGGCTATGTGCTGGAAACCGGGCGGATCGTCATGGAAGGCGAACGCGACGTGCTGATGAACAGCGCCGATATCCGCGAATTTTACCTTGGCATCAAGGCCGACAGCGCGCGGGGCGACCGCCGCTGGAAAGCAAGGAAGACATGGCGATGAACGACATCTCTACACAAAACTGGACCCCGCCCGTCTTTGAAATCGACGGCTGCGACACACTGCCCAAGCTGTTTCGGCAGAACTGCCGGAAATTCGGGTCTGCGATCGCGATCCGCGAAAGGGATTTCGGCATCTGGGAAGAATACACCTGGACCGACTACTATCACCGGTCCCGGCAGGCAGGTTGTGCGCTGATGGCCTTGGGGGTCGATGCCGGCGACGTCGTGGCGATCATCAGCGAAGACAACAAGGAATGGGTGTTTTCCGATCTCGGCATCCAGTGCATCGGCGCGGTCACCCACGGGCTCTACCCGACCTTGCAGGAAAAACAGGTCGCCTATCAGCTCAACGACAGCGGCGCCAAGGTGTTGTTCGTCGAGGACGAGGAACAGCTCGACAAATACCTGCTGGTACAGGACGAGCTGCCGGGGATTGAAAAGGTCGTTGTCTACGACATGGAAGGCCTGCGCCGCTTTGAGCATGACAAGGTCATGGGATGGGAGGCATTCCTTGAACTCGCCAATGACAGCGACGCAAGCATTCAGGCCGCGTTCGAGTCGCGCTTGGACGCCGGCAAAGGCGAGGACATCGCCACGCTGATCTATACCTCGGGCACTACCGGCGCGCCCAAGGGCGCGATGATCTCGCACCGGTTCTTTCTGGCGCAGGCCGACAACCACCCGGAAATGCCGCTGGGCCCGGGTGACGAGATCCTGACCTTCCTGCCGCTGTGCCACGCCGCCGAGCGCATCATCTCGGTCGCGACCCCGATCCGGCATGGCATCACCATCAACATTGCCGAGAGCGGCGAGACCTTTAACGCCGACATTCAGGAGGTGGCCCCGACTTTTATCTTCGCGGTGCCACGGGTGTGGGAGAAGTTCTATTCCCGCATCAGTTTCATCATGAATGACGCCACCGCCTTTGGCCGCTTTGCCTATACTCAGGCGCTGAAAGTGGCCGAACGCCGCGCCGCGGTGTTGGCGGAGGGCAAAAAGGCGCCGCTGAGCCTGAGCCTTTTGCACAAGGCGCTCGATTTCTTGGTGTTGCGCAATATCCGCGTCGAACTGGGTCTGGCGCGGGCGCATACGATCGTCTCGGGTGCAGCGCCAATCTCGGCGCGGCTGCTCAGTTGGTTCAACGCACTCGGCGTCTCTGTGCAGGAAGCCTATGGACAGACCGAGACTGGCATTGTCACTGCCACGGTTCCAGGCCAATCGCCCATCGGGTCGATCGGGCGGGCCATGCGCGGCGTCGAAGCCAAACTGGCCGAGGATGGCGAGATCCTGATACGCGCGCGGTCAAACTTCTCTGGCTACCTGAGCCAGCCGGAAAAGACCGCCGAGACCATGGTGGATGGCTGGGTGCATACCGGCGATGTCGGCAAGATGGATGACAATTGCGATCTGACCATTCTGGACCGCAAGAAGGACATCATCATCACCGCCGGCGGCAAAAACATCACGCCCTCGCAGCTGGAAAACGAGCTGAAATTCTCGCCCTACATCTCGGACGCTGTGATCATTGGCGACAAGCGCAAGTACCTGACCGTGCTGATCATGATCGACCAGGAAACGGTCGAGAAATACGCGCAGGACAAGCGCATCCCGTTCTCGAACTACAAATCGCTCTGCGAAAGCGAGCCGATCATCGAGTTGATTGGCAACGAGGTGGACCGTGCGAATTCCGGATTTTCGCCGGTGGAACAAGTGAAGAAGTTCCGCTTGATCGACGTGCTTCTGACGGCTGAGGACGAGGAACTCACTCCGACGATGAAACTCAAACGCAACGAGGTCGAGCGCAAATACAAAGACCTCATCGACACCATGTACTGAACCTTGAAAGGGAGGAAATCATGAAGAAGTTTGCAATCGCGCTGGCATTTTCCGCGCTGGCCGCCGGGGCGGCGATCGCCGATCCGCAAGGCGTGACCGACGACAAGATCACGCTTGGCGCCTATACCGATCTCAGCGGTCCGCTGGCTGTCTGGGGTGTGCCCGAAGCCAACGGTCTGCGCATGCGCGTGGACGAGATCAATGCCACCGGCGGTATCCATGGCCGCCAGCTTGAGATCGTGATCGAGGACATGCAATATCAGGTGCCGCGCGCCATTCAGGCCGCCAACAAGCTGTTGCGCCGCGACAAGGTCTTTACCATGGTCGGCGCGCTTGGCACGCCGATGAACCTGGCCGTGATGCCGCAGCAGCTGGATGCTGGTGTGCCCAACATGTACCCGATCTCGGCAGCCGCCGAGATGGCCGAGCCACTCCACCCGATGAAATACGCCTTTTTCCGCTCCTATACGGAACAGTTCCGCGCGGGCGTGGCCTATTTCCACGCAAACGGCGGGTTTGAGACGCCCTGCGTCGCGCAGATCGCCAATGAAGCGGGCGAGTCGATGACGCTGGGTGTTGAGCAGCAATTGCACGAGATCGGCATGGAGATCGCCGCCAAGACCGAGCATTCGGCCACCGAGACAGACATGGTCTCGTCGGTAACCACGCTGAAGAATGCCGGCTGCGATATCGTGTTCCTGTCAACCGGCGTGGGCGACACGATCCGTATCGTTGCCACTGCCAAGAAGCTGGGTTTTGAGCCCACTTTCGTGGCCAGCATGGTGCCTTACATGGACGCCGTGGCCCAGGCGGCCGATGGCGCGATGGAAGGGCTGCATTTGGTGTCGCCTTTCGTCTATGCCGAAGCTGGCAGCGCCGATGGAGAAGCCAAGCGCATCCTCGAAAGCTATGCCGAGATCTACGGCGAGAAAATGGCGCCGCAGGCCCAGCTTGGCTATATCTTCATCGATCTGATCGCAACCGCGCTCGAAGCGGCCGGTCCGGAGTTGACCACCGAAGGGTTCCTTGCCGCGACCGAAGCGATCAATGGTTATGTCGATCCGATCGGCGGCCAGACCGTCAGCTTCGGCCCCGAAGATCACCAGGGGGTGGAAACGCTGATCCTGGCCAAGGTTGAAAACGGCGCCTGGACAGTTGCAGCCCGGGGCCTCGACTACTAAACTTGGTAAGATGCCGGGCGGGAAGAATTCTCGCCCGGCGCACAATTTCAAGCGAGGGTCATGTGCCTGCAATCCAGTGGCATAGAAAGACAAAAGACGTCGAAGAGCAGCAGGAACTGAAGCGCCGTGCCGTGTTGGACGTTGCGGCGAGACTGTTTTCGACAGTCGGTTACAAGAAAACCTCGCTCGATGATATCGCCGCCGAACTCGATCTGACCAAGCCTGCACTCTATTACTACGCCCGCAACAAGGAAGACATCCTGATGCAGTGCTCATTGGTGTCGCTGGAAGGGGTCAAGCTTTGCTTTGACGCGGCCCAGGTATCAACTGGCAACGGCCTTGACAGGTTGCGCGTGTTTTTTCGTTCTTACGCCGCATTGGTTGTGAGTGATTTCGGTTCCTCATTGATGCGCGAGGCGCGCCGCAACCTCACGGGCAGAAACCAGGACAAACTGCGCCAGACCCTGCGCGATGGTCAGGATTTCCTTGAAGAGATCATCAAGGCCGGCATTGAAGACAAATCGATCCGCCAAAGTTCAACAAAAAGACTGGCGCAGGTGCTGTTCTCGGCCTTCAACCAGATGCCGGAGTGGTACAACCCTGACGGTTCGGAACCTCCTGAGGTTATTGCCAACCAGATCCTTGAACTTGTCAGCGATGGAATACGAGCCTAGCGCACCCAATGCTGTGTTTTTGCGCTCAATTTCGGCATACAACCAGACCAGTCACAGTCGGGATTTCGGAATGCCGGTTGATTGGGGGGCAATTCATTCGGTGAAATCTGACGAAGATCGTTGCCCTGCCCACATATGCACAGGAGTATCCGCTACCGGCCATTTGATTATGCCGAGGAATGCAAGACGTTTGATGCTTGGTTCAATAGGGATAGGATTTCCGGTCGTTCCGCTTCACGAGGGATGGCGTTCAGGTTTCGCGGCGATTTCCGGCAGTACCGAACGACCACATATCCCTGTCATGGAACGCGGTCTCAATTCGCCCGAACGTAGCTTCCCGGTGCCGGCTCGATGGATTTGTACTTTCCGCGGTTGACGGGCTTTCGAGGCTTGACGGTCTTGCCGTCTTTGGCCTCGAGCCAGTCCGCCCAGTAGGGCCACCACGACCCCGGCATTTCCGTGGCCTTGGTCAGAAAATTCGCTGGTTCTGGCGGATAGGTGTCGCTTTTTCTGAAACCGTATTTGGCACGTTCGGTCGGGGGGTTGATGACTCCGGCAATATGGCCCGAGCCGCCAAGGACAAATTCAACCTCGCCGCCGAGTATCTGCGTCGCTGGATAAATCGAGGTCCAGGGGGCGATGTGATCCTCGGACGTGGCAAGTACGAAAACCGGCGTTTCGATCTTGCTCAGATCGATCTTGACACCGTTCATTTCCAATCCACCGGGCTGGCGCAGCCGGTTCTCTAGATAGACCTCTTTGAGATACCAAAGCAGCATGGCCGCAGGCAGTCGTGTGGAATCCGAATTCCAATACAAAAGGTCGAAAGCCCGGGGTTTCCGACCGCGCAGGTAATTGGCCTCGAAGAACGACCAGATCAAATCGTTCTCGCGAAGCATCGAGAACATGTCCTGCAAGTGATAGGCTTCAAGATAGCCTTTCTCTTCCATATGCGCACGCAGGACTTCCAGCCGGTTTTCATCGACGAAGACGCCGATTTCGCCCACGTCCTTGAAATCGACCATGGTGGCCAGTGTCGTGGCGGAATTGACCCGGTCATCACCAATGGCTGCGAGGTAAGCCAGCGTTGCCGTCACCAGGATGCCACCAATGCAGAAACCGAGGATATTGGCCTTTTCTTCGCGGGTGATGTCGCGAATGGCATCAAGCGCGGCCAGCGGTCCGAGTTTCATGTAATCAGCAAAATCCTTGTCCGCGTGATCGCTGGTCGGGTTGACCCAGGAAATCACGAACACGGAATGCCCCCGATCCAGCATGTAGCGCACCAGGCTGTTCTTCGGCTGCATGTCCAGAATGTAGAACTTGTTGATCCAGGTGTCACTGTACCCTCATTAATCAGAATTGCCTTTAAAATTATCGTTTGTTTTCAGCGGCACGATGTACCCTTAATTTTCATATTGTACCGTTAATTGCCATACTGTACCCTTTATTAGCATACGGTCAGTTCTGTGGATAAGTGCTGACAGGAATAGGGCAGGGATTGGCGTGGTCAGCGAGCGTCTTGCAAAACATCGAGCAGCAGTCCTCCGTCCGATCCTGGAACTTGAGAAGAAGGGTGAGCCGATCAGTGCGGCAATCGGAGATGCTGCTTGGGAACTAGGTTTGGCGAAGAGCCACACCTGGTCGCTTTACCGCCGTTTGCGCGAGAACGATGGGCGGGCCGCAGCACTGGAACTCAGTCGCCGGGGGCCGAAACCGGGGTCGAAACGGATCGCGCGAGAAGTCGAAGACCTCATCGATGAACGCCTACGGCGCTATTATCTGGTCCGCGAACGCTCCAGCTTTCTGCGAATTTGGCGTGAGATCCGTTCGGAATGCGAGGCAAAGGGCTTCCAGCCACCGGCACGAAAAACGCTGAAAGCTCGGCTCGATGCAATGGACGAGAAAGAGATTGTTAGAAAGCGCCGTGGTGCCAAGGAGGCGAACAAGACTTTTGCGGCACGTCCGGGCCGGCTTGCGGTTGGAACGCCACTGGAAATTGTTCAGATCGATCACACCTTGGCCGACATCATTTTGGTCGATCACGTGGATCGGCGACCGCTTGCGCGCCCATATTTGACGGTAGCCATCGATGTTGCAACCCGGATCGTTCTCGGGGTCTTCGTCAGCTTTGATGCACCATCAGTTCTTTCGATCGCGCTCTGCCTCGATCATTGTGTGCGTCGGAAATCGATCCACGTCCCAGGGAAGCTGGAAGAATTGGTCTGGCCGACATCCGGCATCCCGAAGGCGATCCATGTCGATAACGCGCAGGAGTTCCACAGCGACGCCTTCTCATCGGCCTGCGAAGATTGGGGCATTGCCGTCGAGTACCGCCCGCCTGGTGCAACGCACTTCGGAGGTCATATCGAACGTTTGATCGGAACGGCCATGGGGGCTGTTCATGTTTTGCCCGGGACCACGCAATCCTCCGCTGCCGAGAAGGGCGATTATGACAGCGAGAAACATGCGGCTCTGACCCTGGCCGAGTTCGAGGACTGGCTTCATCTGGAGATTTGCCGCTACCACAATACCCGCCACGAAGCCCTCGGGCGAACGCCGCTGGCCGCTTGGGCTGACTTGGGCGGAGACACTGCGGGGCGGCAGGTTGTCGATGTCGAAGCCTTCCGGACAAGCTTCCTGCCTTTTGAGTTGCGCCAGCTCGGGCGCACTGGGATCACTCTCTTTGGGGTGCACTACTGGAGTGATGCCTTCGCGTCGTTGGTCGGACGGGGCAGCGGCAAGGTGCAGGTGAAGTACGACCCGCGGGACCTGTCGCAGGTCTGGGTTCTCGTCAATGATGGCCGCATGATCCCGGCTCGGTATCGGGATCTGAGCCACCCTCGGATATCGCTTTGGGAAAGTCGTCGGGCGCGGAAGGAATGGCAAGACAGGCATGGCGGTCGGATCAACGAGAAGGCCTTGTTCCAGGTGATCGACGCGCAGAGACGACTGGCCGAGGCGGCGCGTCAGAAGACAAGGACCGCCCGTCTGGAGAGCGAACGCGAGACGCGGCTTCCCAAGCACCAGCCGCGCCGCGATCCGTCCCGAGAAATGTTCGCCATCGACACTGGTAACCCAGACCTCCCCACTTATCCGATTGAAGAGTTTGATGACCCCAGAAGAAAGAATTGACCGCATCCGCAGCGATCATTGGATCGCATTCGACCGTGCCACGATTGTTCTCAACCGATTGACGTCCCTGATGGAAATGCCGCAGCAGAGCCGGATGCCTGGCCTGATGGTCTATGGCAGTTCCGGTATTGGCAAGACGATGATCGCCAAGCGCATGGCCAGCAAGTATCCGACGCAGTACAACGCAGAACTGGGCATCACGAAGACCCCCATCCTGCTGGTTCAGGCGCCGCCAGCGCCGGACGAGCGACGCTTCTACCAGCACATCCTTTCGACGATCGGGGCGCCGATGTGGGGGCGGCATACCGTGTCCGAACTTGAGGTCCGCGCGCTCAGTCATCTTCGGGATATGGACCTGAAGATGCTGATGATCGACGAGGTGCACAATCTGCTTGCCGGTAGTTACCGGGAGCAACGCCGGTTCCTGAACATGCTGCGGTTCTTGGCCAACGATCTCTGTGCCTCGCTTGTCGTTTTCGGTGTCAACGAAGCGCTCGAGGCCGTCCGCGGTGACGACCAACTGGCCCGTCGCCTGGACGAACACTACCTGCCGCTCTGGGAGGACGACGTGGAGTTCTCTCGGCTCATCCAAACGCTGATTGCCGCGATGGCACTTGAGCAGCGGTCGGGCCTCACGGTTGCGTCGCTTCGGACAATCCTGAAAGTGACGGGCGGTGTGACCTCGCGCGTGTTCATCATGATCAAGTCCTTGGCCATCGATGCGATCGAGACGGGTGAGGAGCGGATCACCGATGAGGCCGTTCAGGCCTGGCAGCCGGTATGGGCGAAGCATGCTTGGAGCATTCCGCGCCAACCCATCGCGGAGTTCGGGTGACCGTGAACCCATTGCCGCGTCGACCGCCACCGGTATCCGACGAGCTTCTCTCGAGCTGGATCGGGCGGTTGGCCCGGGCCAATCATTGTTCCGTCGAAGAGCTTTGCGGCTATCTCGGTTTGGGGCAGGGCAGGGTGCCGGAGCATGCGGGTGACCTTGGGCATGTGAACTGGGCTCGGCTATGTCCGGCGGTTCAGCAGACCCGGGATGAGATCGCGGCCATGACCCTCCCGGACACGACGCATCATCCCGCTCAATGCGTATCTAGCGATGACTTCCAAAGTTGCGCAAACTGCTCGAAACAAACCTCGGGACTGGTCCTGCGCCACTGGCGCTTCGCCTGGTCGCTGACTTGCGAAAACTGTGGTCGACCTCTTGTGGCGAGGCATCCGGCCGATGGTCTATCAAACAGGCTACGTGTCCGCGCCGCTCGGGGCGCGGCATTGCTGAAGACGGCGGTTGCCGCCGCCGATCTGAGGCACATGCAGCGGATCAGCCATACGCTGTGCCTCTTACAAGTACTTGAGTTGGTATACAGCGTGCCACTCACGTCGCGGTGTCAACTGGAGCGGTCAATAGCACTCGCAGCTGTCGATGTCTGCTCAGCCCGTCCATTATTGGGAGTGGCCATCTTGCTGCGCGGAAATGAACAAGCATTCTGGGATCTCCGACGCGCCTTTCCTCAGCGCAGACGTTTGATTGAGAAGGTGCGCAAGCTGTCGATGAACCTCGATATGCGACTTCCGCGAAGACGTCGGCAGGAAAGCAGTCCCGTTGACCGATCTGCCAGGGCGACGTCGCCCAAAAAGACGTCTGCGCAGGCCCTAGACGCTGCCCGTCAGGCCATCTCCGAGCTCGGTGCCGATGCAGATCGTCAAGCGCTTCTGGCACGAGCCGATGCAATCTGGAAGCGCCAAAGCTGTGTCAGCCACTGACGCAGCGCCCTGTGGATATATTGCAATTAAGGGTACAGAATCTGCCGAAAACGCTTCCAATCCGCAGAATCTGATTAATTAGGGTACAGTGACAGACGTGAAGTAGACAAGCGCGACACCTGCATCTCTGCAAAGACAATGAACCGGCGGGGCTACACCCCCGCCGGTTCTATCGTGTCGGAGAGCGGTGTCTGCTCCATCAAACTACTGAATCTGATTGAGGTCGATGTATGTAGCGACTTGGGATTCAGTCTACGGGTGCAACGGGCGCCGCGTGCAGAACGGAGATTTTGCAGGTTCTTCGGGAAGCAGTCGCGCCACCATGCTGCTGCAGCGAGGACCTGCGACACCAACATGGTCATGTATGGTGGCAACGTAGTGGAACGCGGAGCGACTGCACGGATGCTGGAAGATCCGCAGGGTGACTATACCAACTCGCTGATCTCCGGCGTCTCGCACCTGTCGCACTAGAGGCGGGGCCAACCCACGAGGGCGGGCCCCGCGACGGGTTACTGGCTCGGCGTCCAGGGGCGGTTGTACGCCCCCACGCGCCAGTCGCCAAATTCGACGAAGCGGGGATCTGAGCCCGTCTCCAACGCGGCGGCTGCCGTGTTCAGTGCCTCGGGTGTGACCTCTGGCCAGGTGCCGGTCTCGATCCGTTCGGCCAGAATTTCAACGATCACGCTGCTTTCCGCGGCCATGAATTCGCAGTGCCCGGTGCCCTGAACGAGGGCCTGCCGATAGTGGTCGGTGGTGCCGGCCTGTTCAACCAGCGCCTCGTACCCCTGCATCAGCGAATAGGGGATGGCCCAGTCTCCCAGCATGTGGATCCGTATGGCGGGCACTTCGAGCTCTCCGGTCGTGGTGCGTCCGTCCCCGGCCCAGAAGTCGAGCGCATAGTCCGACGCCGCAATCCGGGGTTCGGCGTCAATCGTCGCAAGGTCGGCCTGAAGGTCCAGATCGGCTTCGGCATAAAGCGCCTCGACCAGCTGTTTCATCGCCGGTGCGGCGTTGGCGTAGAACGCGGCGTAATCGACGCCTTCGTTGCCGGACAACTGCTGACCCGATGCCGCATTTTCGAAGAGCAGCCGCGCAGTGCCGCCGACATTGCCGGCATTGCGCATCGCCGATTTCACCACCATATCAGCCATCGCGGCGGTATCGGACGTGTCGGGCAGGTCGGTGCCCTCGACCATCCAGGGCGACCACTGGCCGATGGCAAAGGCGAGCGCCAGACGGGCGCGACCTTCGGGCGTTTTGCCCGCGTTTTCGATCGCGCTCTTCCACGACGCCCGGATGGCGTCGAGGTTACGATCGCCACCCGCGCCTGCGTTCGGCAGACCGGCCACCGTCAGATCCGAGGCCTGGCCCAGGCCCTGTGCCACGTAATCTTCCGCCAACAGCGCCCGCATCGCGAACCAGCCGTCCAGGAAACTGCTCATAATCCAGACCGGCGTATGGGCCGCAAGCACCACCGAGCCATCGATCTTGTCCGGGAAATCTTCGGCCGAGGCAAGGCTGTCCAGACCGCCGCCGGAGCATCCGTATTGCATCACCATGTCCGGCTCGCGTTCGAGCCGGGTGAAGGTGTCCTGAACGGTCTGGAGGTTCAAGATCTCGCGCTGCGGGTCGTATTGCCAGAGCCGCAAGGGATGGCGCGCCAGACCGGCAAAGGCATAGCCGCGCGCCAGCAGATCATCATAGCGGGGCGCGTAGCCCGGGACATGGATGAAGCTGGCGAAATCGAGATCACGCAGCAGGCGGCCGTTCCAGTTCTCGGGGACACGGATCAGCCACGTGGTACCGTCAGGCAGTACGCCACTATGCTCGCGGTATGGGGTTTTGTCCTGTGCCGAGACAGGAACAGCAAGACTGGCCGCAATCGCCAGGCAAAGCATCTTCGGCCCTGCCCGATATGAAAATCGAAACATGGTTCTCCTCCAGATTGTGTTTGGGAAGGCGCAGAGCTCCTCTCATCCCGCCATCCTGTCAATAAAAGTAGATGGCTAATTTTATGAGTGTCAAGTTCATATTTACGCAAGGTCAACGCGTTTTCTGAAATTGCGCCGATGATCAGCCCCACCTGAGTGGTCCGGTTTGATTGTTAGTGCATGACCGGTCTCGGGTCCATCGGGACGATGGTTTCCGGGGCGGGAGGGCGATAGCCCAAGGCACTATGTGGTCGTTTGGTATTGTAGTGGTTCCTCCATTGTTCGATCAGGATTTCCGCTTCCCGAAGGTTGTAAAAGACTTCTCCGTTGAGCAGTTCATCGCGGAACCTGGCATTGAAGCTTTCGCAGTAGCCGTTTTCCCAAGGTGACCCGGGCGCGATGTAAGCGGTCTTGGCGCCGACGGCCCTGATCCAATCTTGAACGGCCTCAGCCACGAACTCCGGGCCGTTGTCAGACCGGATGTAATCCGGCACACCCCGCATGATGAACAGGTCGCTCAAGGCATCGATCACGTCACCCGAGTTCAGCTTGCGCTTCACCTTTATCGCCAGGCATTCCCGGCTGTGCTCGTCCAAGATGTTGAGCGTCCGGAAGACCTTTCCGTCCTCCGTCCGGCAGTGGACAAAGTCATAGCTCCAGACGTGGTTGCGATACTCAGGACGCAGCCGGACACAGGATCCGTCATTCAGCCAGAGCCGTCCCTTCTTCGGTTGCTTCATTGGCACTTTCAGCCCCTCTCGTCGCCATAGGCGCTCGACCCGCTTGTCGTTCACCTCCCAGCCCGCATCTCTCAGCAAAGCCGCGATCCGACGATAGCTGTCACTGTACCCTCATTAATCAGAATTGCCTTTAAAATTATCGTTTGTTTTCAGCGGCACGATGTACCCTTAATTTTCATATTGTACCGTTAATTGCCATACTGTACCCTTTATTAGCATACGGTCAGTTCTGTGGATAAGTGCTGACAGGAATAGGGCAGGGATTGGCGTGGTCAGCGAGCGTCTTGCAAAACATCGAGCAGCAGTCCTCCGTCCGATCCTGGAACTTGAGAAGAAGGGTGAGCCGATCAGTGCGGCAATCGGAGATGCTGCTTGGGAACTAGGTTTGGCGAAGAGCCACACCTGGTCGCTTTACCGCCGTTTGCGCGAGAACGATGGGCGGGCCGCAGCACTGGAACTCAGTCGCCGGGGGCCGAAACCGGGGTCGAAACGGATCGCGCGAGAAGTCGAAGACCTCATCGATGAACGCCTACGGCGCTATTATCTGGTCCGCGAACGCTCCAGCTTTCTGCGAATTTGGCGTGAGATCCGTTCGGAATGCGAGGCAAAGGGCTTCCAGCCACCGGCACGAAAAACGCTGAAAGCTCGGCTCGATGCAATGGACGAGAAAGAGATTGTTAGAAAGCGCCGTGGTGCCAAGGAGGCGAACAAGACTTTTGCGGCACGTCCGGGCCGGCTTGCGGTTGGAACGCCACTGGAAATTGTTCAGATCGATCACACCTTGGCCGACATCATTTTGGTCGATCACGTGGATCGGCGACCGCTTGCGCGCCCATATTTGACGGTAGCCATCGATGTTGCAACCCGGATCGTTCTCGGGGTCTTCGTCAGCTTTGATGCACCATCAGTTCTTTCGATCGCGCTCTGCCTCGATCATTGTGTGCGTCGGAAATCGATCCACGTCCCAGGGAAGCTGGAAGAATTGGTCTGGCCGACATCCGGCATCCCGAAGGCGATCCATGTCGATAACGCGCAGGAGTTCCACAGCGACGCCTTCTCATCGGCCTGCGAAGATTGGGGCATTGCCGTCGAGTACCGCCCGCCTGGTGCAACGCACTTCGGAGGTCATATCGAACGTTTGATCGGAACGGCCATGGGGGCTGTTCATGTTTTGCCCGGGACCACGCAATCCTCCGCTGCCGAGAAGGGCGATTATGACAGCGAGAAACATGCGGCTCTGACCCTGGCCGAGTTCGAGGACTGGCTTCATCTGGAGATTTGCCGCTACCACAATACCCGCCACGAAGCCCTCGGGCGAACGCCGCTGGCCGCTTGGGCTGACTTGGGCGGAGACACTGCGGGGCGGCAGGTTGTCGATGTCGAAGCCTTCCGGACAAGCTTCCTGCCTTTTGAGTTGCGCCAGCTCGGGCGCACTGGGATCACTCTCTTTGGGGTGCACTACTGGAGTGATGCCTTCGCGTCGTTGGTCGGACGGGGCAGCGGCAAGGTGCAGGTGAAGTACGACCCGCGGGACCTGTCGCAGGTCTGGGTTCTCGTCAATGATGGCCGCATGATCCCGGCTCGGTATCGGGATCTGAGCCACCCTCGGATATCGCTTTGGGAAAGTCGTCGGGCGCGGAAGGAATGGCAAGACAGGCATGGCGGTCGGATCAACGAGAAGGCCTTGTTCCAGGTGATCGACGCGCAGAGACGACTGGCCGAGGCGGCGCGTCAGAAGACAAGGACCGCCCGTCTGGAGAGCGAACGCGAGACGCGGCTTCCCAAGCACCAGCCGCGCCGCGATCCGTCCCGAGAAATGTTCGCCATCGACACTGGTAACCCAGACCTCCCCACTTATCCGATTGAAGAGTTTGATGACCCCAGAAGAAAGAATTGACCGCATCCGCAGCGATCATTGGATCGCATTCGACCGTGCCACGATTGTTCTCAACCGATTGACGTCCCTGATGGAAATGCCGCAGCAGAGCCGGATGCCTGGCCTGATGGTCTATGGCAGTTCCGGTATTGGCAAGACGATGATCGCCAAGCGCATGGCCAGCAAGTATCCGACGCAGTACAACGCAGAACTGGGCATCACGAAGACCCCCATCCTGCTGGTTCAGGCGCCGCCAGCGCCGGACGAGCGACGCTTCTACCAGCACATCCTTTCGACGATCGGGGCGCCGATGTGGGGGCGGCATACCGTGTCCGAACTTGAGGTCCGCGCGCTCAGTCATCTTCGGGATATGGACCTGAAGATGCTGATGATCGACGAGGTGCACAATCTGCTTGCCGGTAGTTACCGGGAGCAACGCCGGTTCCTGAACATGCTGCGGTTCTTGGCCAACGATCTCTGTGCCTCGCTTGTCGTTTTCGGTGTCAACGAAGCGCTCGAGGCCGTCCGCGGTGACGACCAACTGGCCCGTCGCCTGGACGAACACTACCTGCCGCTCTGGGAGGACGACGTGGAGTTCTCTCGGCTCATCCAAACGCTGATTGCCGCGATGGCACTTGAGCAGCGGTCGGGCCTCACGGTTGCGTCGCTTCGGACAATCCTGAAAGTGACGGGCGGTGTGACCTCGCGCGTGTTCATCATGATCAAGTCCTTGGCCATCGATGCGATCGAGACGGGTGAGGAGCGGATCACCGATGAGGCCGTTCAGGCCTGGCAGCCGGTATGGGCGAAGCATGCTTGGAGCATTCCGCGCCAACCCATCGCGGAGTTCGGGTGACCGTGAACCCATTGCCGCGTCGACCGCCACCGGTATCCGACGAGCTTCTCTCGAGCTGGATCGGGCGGTTGGCCCGGGCCAATCATTGTTCCGTCGAAGAGCTTTGCGGCTATCTCGGTTTGGGGCAGGGCAGGGTGCCGGAGCATGCGGGTGACCTTGGGCATGTGAACTGGGCTCGGCTATGTCCGGCGGTTCAGCAGACCCGGGATGAGATCGCGGCCATGACCCTCCCGGACACGACGCATCATCCCGCTCAATGCGTATCTAGCGATGACTTCCAAAGTTGCGCAAACTGCTCGAAACAAACCTCGGGACTGGTCCTGCGCCACTGGCGCTTCGCCTGGTCGCTGACTTGCGAAAACTGTGGTCGACCTCTTGTGGCGAGGCATCCGGCCGATGGTCTATCAAACAGGCTACGTGTCCGCGCCGCTCGGGGCGCGGCATTGCTGAAGACGGCGGTTGCCGCCGCCGATCTGAGGCACATGCAGCGGATCAGCCATACGCTGTGCCTCTTACAAGTACTTGAGTTGGTATACAGCGTGCCACTCACGTCGCGGTGTCAACTGGAGCGGTCAATAGCACTCGCAGCTGTCGATGTCTGCTCAGCCCGTCCATTATTGGGAGTGGCCATCTTGCTGCGCGGAAATGAACAAGCATTCTGGGATCTCCGACGCGCCTTTCCTCAGCGCAGACGTTTGATTGAGAAGGTGCGCAAGCTGTCGATGAACCTCGATATGCGACTTCCGCGAAGACGTCGGCAGGAAAGCAGTCCCGTTGACCGATCTGCCAGGGCGACGTCGCCCAAAAAGACGTCTGCGCAGGCCCTAGACGCTGCCCGTCAGGCCATCTCCGAGCTCGGTGCCGATGCAGATCGTCAAGCGCTTCTGGCACGAGCCGATGCAATCTGGAAGCGCCAAAGCTGTGTCAGCCACTGACGCAGCGCCCTGTGGATATATTGCAATTAAGGGTACAGAATCTGCCGAAAACGCTTCCAATCCGCAGAATCTGATTAATTAGGGTACAGTGACAGCTGAGCTCCCGGGCGCCCCGTGCGCCGGACAGGCTCGTGTCTGCTACATGGCACAAACACTCGCGCGTGCAGTCGTCGATCACCGCCAGAATCCGGAACTTCCGCGAGGTGCCGAAGCTGTCGGACACGAAGTCCAGGGACCACCGCGCATTGGGTTGTCCCGCGATCGGCATCGGCGTCCTCGTCCCACGTGCGCGCTTGCGACCGCGCCGCCTTTTCACGGACAGCCCTTCCTCGCGGTAGATGCGATACAGCTCTTGTGGTTCATGGTCATGCCCTTGCGCTCCAGCAGCAAGCCGATCCGGCGGTAACCGAACCTGCGCCGCTTACCGGCGATCTCCTGCATCTCCTTGCGTATCTCGGCATAGTCCGGCGGGCGTTCACGCCGAACTGTTTTGGGATCGACACCGACCAGCCGACACGCCCGGCGCTGCGAGATCTCATGATCCCGCATCACCCGGAGCGCTGCCTCTCACCGCTTGATCAATGTCGTCAGTTCTTTCCCAAAAGATCTTTCAACACGACATTATCCAGCATGGTGTCCGCCAGCAGGCGTTTGAGCTTGGCGTTCTCATCCTCAAGCGCTTTCAGCCTTGCAGCCTCGGACACTTCCATCCCGCCATACTTGGCCTTCAGTTTGTAGAACGTAGCGGTGCTCAGGCCATGCCTGCGGCATACCTCGACCGTCGGCATTCCGGCCTCCTGCTCTTTGATCATCCCAATGATTTGCGCCTCGGTGAAACGGCTCTTTCGCATGTGTCTGCTCCTTCAGAGTTGGCGCAGACTCTACATCACGGTGAGGGATTTCGCGGGGGGCAGGTCATGTCGAATATCTCCTCATTCAGAAGTTCGTCACGCAGGCTGCCGTTGAATGACTTGATGAACGCATTCTGTCGTGGCTTGCCGGGGTCAATGTAGTGCAGGGAATGGCATTGTGGTCGGCCCATCTCAGGATGGCCCGGCTGGTGAACTCCGTTCCGTTACACCTTCGGAATAGCGCTGATTGAAGGCTATGATTGCCTGCGGAGCCCACAGATTGCGCAGTAGGCGATCATAGCCGGGTTTCAGGTCCCTACAGTGGTTTTGCACAAACTACACCGCAAGGCAGACCGACCATGGCCGGTAACAGTATTGCACAGGCCGAGCCCGTTTTGGCGGTGATTGATATTGCCATGCCCCGCCACGAAGTTTTGACAACTATTCCCGGCAGGAAGCGACACCAATCCTCAACATACCTCGCCAGGGTACTAGTGAGACATAAAAACCGGAACTTTACTGGTCCTCGTTGCCTCATGCGTGACACCACCAAAAAGGTCTTGAGAGAACTTGCTATGTTCGTACGCCCCCATCACGATTAACTTTGCGTCCAGTTCTCTGGCCGTCTCTTGAATAACCTCGGCGATACCGCCCTTGCTTTTTGGACGGATAACATGCTCTGCGTCGACATTATGACGCTTCAGATGCGTCAAGATATCCGCCCCCTCCGGCATTTTCGGAAAGCTAGACCCAACACTTAGTATTGTCACCCGACGCGGCTTTTCCTCGAGGATCGTCATTGCATCGTTGAGCGCCCGGGCCGCAGAACGCTTTCCGTCCCATGCGACAAGTGCATGCGATGCAAGCTGATCCGTAGAATATCCATTCGGAACCACAAGAACGGGTCGGCCGCTCTGCAATGAGATCATATCCGGGCTGACGACCCGAAACTCATCTGTTGGTAGGTTGGAATGATAGCCGGTAACGACAAAATCGAAATTTCGCGCCAGCTCTGGCAAGTTCATTTTGCCAATCTCATTCGGCATAATAAAGCGGGACCGCTCTGCAAGGCCTGCCTCGGCAGCCGCCTGTTGGAACAGATCACGTGCTGCTGCAATTTTCTCGTTTCTTGCACTGCCAAGCTTGTCGAGAAGATCTTCTGTCAAACCAAGAACATGCTCGAAATACGAGGATGCGTTCCCATAGACACAAGTCAGCCATGCATCGTGCTTTGCGGCGATTTTTGCCGCGTGCTTAACGCTGCTTGGGAAGCCTGCGCTACCGGAATGTGCAATAAGGATGTTCTTGATGCTCATTTTATCCTCACAATTCGAACTTCATAGGCAAACTAGCAATCACAATCTTAGAAGTCTATGATTTTATGAGGAACAGTACACGCCCTGCATCCCGACAAAGAAAAGACTGGGCAAGCAAGCTGCCCAGTCCCCTGGTGATACAAGCCCTACATTCCGCTTCATGAGGAGTGCAGGATGCTTGATCACCCTTTCTTGTTCGCTTCAATCTCGTCGAGGAACGGAATGTCTGACCTGAGACCCGTTTCCTCCTCCGTTTTGAGGTAGAATCCGTCCCAACGAAGGAGACGGAAGAATGAAGCGATCACGGTTCAACGAAGAACAGATCATCGCGATCCTGAAGAAGCAGGAGAGCGACATTTCGAAGGCGGTTGTGTGCCGAGAGCATGGGATCAGTTCATGATCAGCCCCACCTGCGTGGTCCGGTTTGATTGTTAGTGCATGACCGGTCTCGGGTCCATCAGAGCGATGGTTTCCGGGGCGGGTGGGCGATATCAAGGCACTATGTGGTCGTTTGGTATTGTAGTGTTTCCTCCATTGCTCGATCAGGATTTCCGCTTCCCGAAAGCCGTAGAAGACTTCTCCCGTGAGCAGTTCATCGCGGAACCTGGCATTGAAGCTTTCGCAGTAGCCGTTCTCCCAAGGTGACCCGGGCGCGATGTAGGCAGTCTTGGCGTCGGCGGCCCTGATCCAATCCTGAACGGCCTGAGCCACGAACCCCGGGCCGTTGTCAGACCGGATGTAAGACGGCACACCCCGCATGATGAACAGGTCGCTCAAGGCATCGATCACGTCATCCGAGTTCAGCTTGCGCTTCACCTTGATCGCTAGGCATTCCCGGCTATGCTCGTCCAGGATGTTGAGCGTCCGGCAGTGGACAAAGTCATAGCTCCAGACGTGGTTGCGATACTCAGGGCGCAGCCGGACACGGGATCCGTCATTCAGCCAGAGCCGTCCCTTCTTCGGTTGCTTCATTGGCACCTACAGCCCCTCTCGCCGCCATACGCGCTCGACCCGCTTGTCGTTCGCCTCCCAGCCCGCATGTCTCAGAAAAGCGGCGATCCGACGATAGCCGTAGCGGCCATACTGCCGCGCCAGTTCGATCATGTCCGCGACCAGACGCTCCTCATCGGCACGGCCATGCGGCACTTTCCTCTGTGTGGATCGGTGCTGCCCCAGGACACGGCAGGCGCGTCTCTCTGACAGATGGAACCGGGTGCGGACGTGATCGATGCAGGCACGGCAGCGAGCGGGGCTCAGAAGTTTTCCTTTGGCGCCTCCGCCAGGATCAGCTTGTCCAACGTCAGATCCGAGACGGGTTTTCTCAACCGTTCGTTCTCTTTCTGGAGGCGCTTCAGTTCCCTGAGCCGGTCGGTTCCCATACCCCCGTACTGCTTGCGCCAGCGATAATAAGTCTGCTCTGTAATGCGAACCTTGCGGATCGCATCCACCCGGGACATGCCTTGCCCGACAAGCACTTCAACCTGCCGCAGCTTCGTGACATTCTCTTCCGGCTTGTGTCTCTTCGTAGCCATTCTGATCCTCCATTTTCCTAAACATAACGGCGGACCACTTCAGTGTGCGAGGATCAATGCAGGCGGCCCGCCTTGCAACAAATCAAGCATCCCAGGGATTTGACGAAGACGAACTTACCGTCTTCTTTGCGGCGATGGACAAGCTGATCAGCAACCTTTCACATAGCTGACCGTCCCTCGGCGTTCACTCAAGCGTCGGAGCAATCGCAAGGATGATGACCCCCGTCGCAGCCAGAGCAGCCGCAATGTAGAACCTGGGGCCAGGCCGTCTTTCGGTTTTGAAGATATGCCCAGCAAGCCAGGCTGCAAAGAACATCTCGATAGATGACATGATGGCAACGACGGTCACACTGGTGAACATCAACGAGAAAAACAGTGCGACTTGTCCGATTGTCATCGCACCACCAGCCAGCAATTGCCACCCGCTTGGCTTATGCAACCTCCATGAAAGCCCTACCCGGCCACGCAATCGAAAAAGCCCCCACCCAACGAACCATACCAATCCCGTCAACGCACCAATGAACACCCCGGCCAGCGGATCAGGCAAGGTCTGCATCGCGAGTTTGCGCGCTACGAAGGAGCCACCATAACCCGCAGCAGAGCCAAGCGCCAAAACCCGACCCTTGGTCCTGTCCTGTGGCGAAGGTTCCGTAGAGACCAGGGTCGATACCGCCTTGGCGGACTTGCGAGTCATCATGATCAACACGCCACCTGTCACCAGAATAAACGCAATCACAATAGAAGTCGTAATCACCTCTCCAAGCAGGAGAAATGCGAAAATCGCTGCAAAAACAGGAATCAGACGCCGGATGAAGCCTGTCTCGATCGCGCCAGCCAGCTCCACCGACCGAAACAACGTCAGGCGGCCAACCACATTCCCCAGAACACCCGCCAGCACAAAATAGGCCACCCCGATCAGTACGGGCTGGCTAACAGAAGGCAGCTCTGGCCCCCAAACCAGCCAAAGGGCACCGGAAACGAAACCTGTCATCAACACTGACAGCAGAACATCATTCCCGCGCCCTTGGGCGGATTGAGAGCTTTTGGCAATTGCGACCGAGCTAAGCGCATAACAAAACGCACCAAACGCGGCCATCAGACCACCAAAGCCAGCAGTCATTGGTCTAATCGGGCAACAAGAGCGGCGCTATTCATCCGCGACAAGCTGATCCAGGAAGCGTTCTGCCGACATGATTTCACGCATGGGCAGCTTTTCCTGCTGCTGCATAAGCTCTGTCGTGTATGTCAGCCCCTTGCCATCCCAGAACCACCAGTAAATGATCTCGCCCTTCTTATCCCGAATGGGCATTCTGAAAATTGGGAACTCCCTTTCAGCACGGGGAATTTCAACCGTACCCACCCGGGCGTGTTTCAGCCCGAGCTTTTTCAGAACACCACTCAAAGGCACCATCGCGATGGGCGAGGCCTCGCGTGCCAGAACGGTTACAGCTTCGGGCCGTTTCTGGAATGGGCCTTTCAAGAACTTCACGACCGGGGGATAGCTGGGATGCGTATGCGTAAGCTGCACATAAGCCAAACCAGCAGATGTTTCGATCTCAACAATGTCGCCAGGTTGATAATCTTCCATTCTCGGCATTCCTCTTACAGGCTATAGGCTTCCAGGGTCGACGGATGGAACAGCTCTTCGATCTCCACACGGCGCGGCGACAAGCCCTGGCTTACGTGGTAGTCCAAAAACTTGTTGAGCACATGCGCATTTCCACTGACGCCATAGCTCCAAGGGTCATCCCCCATCAGCGCGTGGACACGGTTGAGATTGTCCTCCACGAAGGGCATCGTCACCTTGGTGGCAGATGTGTCCGAAAGGGCCTCTTCGGCCAACCGTTTTGACTGCGTAAATGCCTTGAGCAATGCCGCGGGCAAGAACGGGTATTCTTCTGCCAGGCTCCGGCGTACGCCCAGTACGTGCATGATCGGGAAGATTTTGGTTTTCTCGAAGTAATATTCCGCCGCTGTAATGCTGTCTGCGAACAGTCGCCCAACATGCGGATGACGTTCAGCAAAGCAACGCGGCCAGCGCGGCCCGATAAAGCCATCAATTTCACCCGCTTCAAGCATGCTGTTCAGCGTGCTACCTTCTGGGGCTTCCTCCATACGAATGTCATCGGGCAACTGAACCTTGATTTTTTCAGGCCGGCCGGGTGTGTCCATGCCGCCGCGCACCCAGATGATATCCGAGGGCTTAACGCCATATTCCTCTTCCAGGATACCACGCACCCAAACGTTAGCTGAAAGCTGATATTCGGCGATACCGATACGTTTGCCCTTCAGGTCTTCTGGTTTGTTAATCCCTTTGTCCGTGCGGATATAGACAGAGGTGTGACGGAACGCACGGCTCAGGAAGACCGGGATTGCCACATAATGCGGATTCCCTCGGGCAACCGAAATCGAATAGGACGACAGCGAGATCTCGCTGATATCGAAAGCCTCGTGGCGGAACGCGCGAAAGAACATTTCTTCCGGCGACAACAGCATCGGAACCGGGTCTACTCCGTCGATCTGAACACGCCCATCCACGATTGCCCGTGTGCGGTCATAGTTACCCATTGCAAGGGAAAGTTTGAGATTGCTCATCCTGTCGGCTCCTAGTGATTTGTTTTACATTGCCGCTGAAGATCGACCGCTTGTCCGGTCTCTGCGGATTGCAAGATCGCGTGGCAAACCTCCAGGCTTGCCAGCCCCCATTCCCCTGTTTGGTCGGGGGCCTTGTTATGACGCACGGCATCCACCAGCGCATCCAGAACGGTTCTGCGTGGTGCCGGTCCGAATTTGGCTTCGATAAAGCCGCGTTCGGTGTCACCGAACACTTCTATCCCATCCGGGGTCAGTCGCAGATCGGCACGGTCACAAAGCGCGATCACCGGACCGAAATGTTCGTTATGTTCAGCCTCAATCGTCGTGCCGCTGCCGAATGTTCGTGTAGTTTTCAGCCGGACCTCGTCATCAGGGTTGAGATCCAGCAAAGCACGCCTTGCTCCACCGTAAGCCCCTTCTGATTTACGCTGTCCAAGCTCTCCGACATTGTTCATCCAGATATCACTGTCGAAATGCGCATAGCCCGAGTACGTCATGTTCGCGACACACCCCCCGGCAAAATTCATCAGTGCAGTGAATGCGCCCTCGGTCGGGCGCTTGGGATCCCATGCGCCCGTCATGGCATAAATTTTTTCGGCCATGCCGCCGGCAAGCCTGCGAACCACATCAATCTGGTGGATCGCCTGACTGAACAGCACGCCCCCACCCTCTTCGGTTCGCAGCTCTTCCGGGCGACGCGGACGATAGAGGAAGTCCGTATAGTTAAAGGCCTGGATCATGCGCAACTGACCGAACTTTCCGCTGGAAATAAGTTGCGTGGCCAATTCAACCGGCGGGTCGAAACTGTGACTCGGCCCAACTATCAAATGCACCCCAGCCTCCTTGGCTGCGGACACCATTACTTCGGCATCCTCCATCGAAACGGCCAACGGCTTTTCGACAAGGATATGTTTGCCCGCGCGCGCCGCAGCTAACACATGATCCACATGCATCTGGTGCGGCGTCGCAATGTAAATGGCCTCAACGTCAGGGTCTGCGCACAATTCCTCGACGGTGGCATACCCTGTGCCACCGTACTCTTTTTCGAATGCGTCGCGGCTTTCCTCCCTTGGGGCGGCGGCAGCCGTCAGCTTCACACGGGTGTCGGCATCAAACGAAGGCACCATGAGCATGAAAGCACGCCCAAGCCCCGCCACGCCAAGACGAACGGGATCAGAGGTCAAGAACCAGCCTCCCGGATTTGGCGCGCGAAACGCAAATCATGATCTGGCTGCCTTTTTCTTCTTCCATCAGCACCATATCACGATGATCTGCCTCGCCTTCCAGTAGGCGGGTTTTACAAGTACCGCACGTGCCACTTTCGCAAGAACTGCTTGTTGCGAAGCCAGCATCACGCAGTGCTTCGAGGATAGAACGATCCTCAGGAACAGTAACCGTTTGGCCGCTTTTCTTCAGCTCGACTTCGAAAGCAACGTCATCCTGACGAACCACATCAACAGGCTTGAAATCCTCGAAGTGGACACGGCCTTCGGGCCAGTGACCCGAGAAAGCTTTGATTTCTTCCATCAGCGGTTTGGGTCCGCAGCAGAAGACATGGGTCGCGCGCGGCGTCACCAGATCGTCCCAGAAATCATAGACAGCGTTCGGATCGCCGTCATCGTGGTGCACGATGATCCGGCCTTCGAAATCTTTCATCAGCTCATCAAGATAGGCCGATTCTTCCGCGCTCCGGCTTACGTAAATGATCCGAAGCATCTTACCTTTCTTATCCAGATAACGCGCCATCGAATAGATTGGCGTGATACCGATACCGCCGGCAATCAAGAGGTATTTCTGCACATCCGTCAGCGGGAAATCGTTTTCCGGGTGCTCGATATTCAACTCTGTCCCGACAACAGCTTGCTCATGCATGGAGGCAGACCCCCCGCGCGACTGCGGCTCTCGCTTGATGGCGACCACATATTCTTTTGGGTCGCTCCCATCATTTACCAGAGAGTATCGGCGCATAGCACCCGATGGTGTCTCGATCGTGATATGTGCACCTGGGTTGAACTCTGGCAGGGACTCGCCGCCAACCGGAGCCAAAGTGAATTCTGCAATAGTAGGTGTCAGATCGCGCCGTTTTTCGACGCGCATTTTGATCTGCTCCATGGGGTCCTCCCGTCCGTTCGCTTCCGAAATATAATTAGATAGCTAAGTTCAAGATGTCAACTGGACGCACCGCCCAGCCACGCGCTAATTGTGTCTAGAAATCACATATTTGGCCCTAAACGGTCTTCTCGTCCGCCAATATCCTTGGCCGACATGACAACCCCTGCTTCAGACAGGTCCGAAACGCCATGACATCCCGTAAAAATCATGGTCCTGCGCATCTCGTCTTCGAGAATCGAAAGCGCGCTGGAAACCCCCGCACGCCCCCGCGCCGCCAGGCCGTAAAGAGGTGCCCTGCCCAGCAGCACAGCGTCCGCCCCCAACGCAAGCGCCTTGACGATATCACTGCCGCGCCGAACACCACCATCAAGCAAAACTGTCATATGTTGGTCCAAGACGGACACAATCTCTGAAAGAATTTCAATCGTCGCCGGAGCTCCATCAAGCTGCCTGCCACCGTGGTTGGAAACAACCACCCCATCAGCGCCTTCGCGTTGTGCGGCCATTGCATCCTCAGCACACATGATCCCCTTAATCACAAGTGGCTCCTGCCACAGCTTCCGAAGACGCCTTACATCGTCCCAGGAAAAATTCGGGTTTCGTTGCGCCCGCGTAAATTCGGCAAGCGCCTTGTCGCTGACATCATCCCCCTAAAAGGCCGCCAGATTTTGCAGTCGCGGCCTATGTTGGCTCAGCCATACGGATTTGAACCATCTCGGATGCAACAATCCGTCCAATACGACAGAGGGGCTCATGCGGATTTCATGCGCGAAACCATGCCGCAAATCCCTCTCTCTTTTGCCACCCACCAACGAGTCGACAGTGATTACAAGAACACTGTAGCCCGCAGCCGACGCCCGTTCGATCAATGCATTGGAAAATGCTTCTTTGCCCCATGGGTACAGCTGAAACCAAAGTGGCCAATTATTTTTCTACGCGATTTCTTCCATAGTCGTGTTTGACGCTGTCGAAACCGTAAATGCGACCCCGGCCTGCTTTGCTGCGGCTGCAAGGTGCAAGTCCCCTTCTGGCCAATAAAGCCCGTTCAGGCCGGTTGGTCCGATTTGGAAAGGCGCCGCATACTTCTGACCGAACAGCGTGACAGAGAGATCGACATCCCCACCCTTGAGAATACGTGGCTTGAGTCGGATATCATCAAATGCGCTACGGTTCCTGTGCAGCGTGATTTCGCTCTCGGCACCACCATCCAGAAAATCAAATACCACACGGGGCAAACTCCGCCTGGCTCGGGTGCGAAAATCTTCGATGTTTACTTCTTGCCGCATCCGGCCTCCTGCCTCCTGCCAATTTCAACATGGCCACCAACCATGCTCAGGGCCAGAATCAAAATCCGCCCAAGGTCTATGCGGCCCCGGGCGGATCTGTTTGCAAACGTCGGACCGGTTATTCAGCTGCGGCTGTTTTGCCCGAAGTATTCAGCAAGGTGCGCCAATCCACATCTTTCGGATAAACGCCTTCATGAGAGTTGATCATGCTTTGCGGGATTTCATAATCGGTGCCGATTGCTTTGCCACCCTCTGCCACTTTCTTGGCGGCATCCGCCATCAAGCGACGGAACTCGACGATAGCCAGGTCCGAAGCACCAAGCACATCGGTATGGCGCTGAACGCGCGCGCCCATCGACACCCACATGGCGATATCTTGGTTCGGAATACCTTTGATCCCAGTGAAGTTACCTTCTTTCATGGCATCACGGTCTTGCAAGAAGTCGTTCTCGACAGTCCGCAGGCAGCGCCACTTGTCGTCAACATCCACTCCTGGAACAGCATGGGTAAACTTGCGCCATTCTTCGGTCGACGGCACATTCGGGCCATCCCAAGCGATGAAGTGGAACGCGGTCTCTTCATCATTGATCGGCACGATAACGGCCGCCACACGATAGTTGTTGTTCGGTGGGATCAACGAATAGTAGGGCGCAACAAATTCGGTCACACGGATATAGTTATGGGTCGCCGCGTTTTTGATCGGCGTACGGATTGCAGCATAGTGGAACCCGTAGCTGGTTGTCTCTGTCTGCATACGCGGAGACTTGTCCGTCGAGGGACGGTACCAGGATTTTTCATCGGCAGCAGCACCTTCCACGCGGGCCGGAACCATGTCCGACGAGTGCAGCGAGGACGAGTGGGCACTGTCGATCTGACCTTCGTGGATCTGCGCCCAGTTTGCGGGAATGCGGATTTTAAGGATAGCGATCGCCGAATCCTCGCGCGGGGCAAACGCCGGCGGCTGGAATTCAGGCATATCTTCTTTGTCACCCAGCCAGGCCCAAACGAAACCACCCCATTCTTTCACAGGATAAGAGCGATGCTTCACCTTATCCATAAGGGGGCTACCTTCGGGTTCGGAAGACATGGCAACGACATTGCCATCAACATCCATTTTCCACCCGTGATACAGACACCGCAGCCCGCATTCTTCGTTCCGGCCATAGACCAGCGATGCCTTGCGGTGCGGGCAAAGTTCATCAAGCAGGCCAAGACGCCCTTTGGTGTCGCGGAACGCTACATAGCTTTCCCCGAGCACCTCAACACGAAGCGGCTTGCCGTCGGGCTCTTCCACTTCTTCAATCAGGCATACAGGGGTCCAGTGCTGACGCATAAGACGTGCCATCGGTGCATCACCGGTCACGCGCGTCAGCAGTTCATTTTCTTCAGGTGTAAGCATTGAATCTCCTCCACAGGTCGCCGCATCAGAATTTGCGAAATTTTATTGGGAAACGCCATTATTCTTAGCTCTCTAAGTTTAGTCTGTCAATGGTCAGAGCGATATTCCCTTCACCTCACAAGTAAGAAAAACCCACGTAAATAAAACTACTTATGGGTTTGCGAGCAATTGGTATTATTCCGCGCATGATCGGGCCTTGTGTTCATACAGATCTGCTCTGCCGGTTCCTCTCTGGTTGTTCTATGGCCTCGGGATTCGTACACCCCGCTTGCGCAGCTCCCTGCATCGATCAGAATCACCGAAGTGTATTTTGATCAATAACCTCTTGGGCAAAAAAGCCCGCAGACAGTCATCCGAACAGACCGCGATTGGAACCAAAGACGCGGCCTGAAACTTTTCCGTCTCTCAGTCAAAACGGCAAGTAGCCGCCAAACCTGGCGGCCACTTTGGATTCGCATTCAGCACATTACACGTGGCTGACGTTACCCGCTTGCGGGGACTTCTTCCTTCAACAAGGCCTGTCGTCCAACCAGAGCGATGATAAGCAAGGTACACACAATTGAGACCGCGAAGTACGGGCTAACCGCGCCAATTGCAAAAATCGTCAGGAGACCTCGCTCCAACGAGCTGAGCTGGGTTTTGATAAAGCCTTCCATTGACGCCGAGACTGCAAGAGCACCAGCAACGGCACCAATAACAGCAAGCGTATTTGCCAACGGACCAAGCTCAAGAACGATGCCGGGGTTCCAGACAAAAGCGAACGGCAGAAGGAAGCCAACAATTGCAAGCCGCACAGCCGAGAATGCGATCTTGAATGGATCGTCATCAGCAATCGCAGACGCTGCGATTGCAGCCACAGCGATTGGCGGCGTCAGAGCAGACAGGATTGCATAGTAGAGCAGGAACATCTGGCTCGGCAGCAGAGGGAAACCCAGCTTGGAAAGAGCGGGGCCGACAAGCACAGCCGCCAGAATATACGCACTCGGAGTCGGCATACCCAAGCCCAGCACAATGGTCACCACAGCAGCAATCACTAGCGTCAACAGCGGCTGCGCATTACTGACCGTCAGGATCACGTTAGCCGATTTCATCCCCAATCCTGTCATAGACAGGCCACCAATAACCAGACCAGCAGCAGCACATGCCCCAGCGACAGGCAAAATTTGCAGGGTGGTTGTGCCAAGGCCTTCCACCATTGCCCACAACGACATCCGCGTTTGCTTGAGGATCATCGACGCAAGGATTGTCACCAGAACACCGACACCTGCGGTGAAGGTCGGCGAATAGCCAAGTATCAGCGCCACAATGATCCCGATAATGGGCAGCAAGAAAACCCAGCCGGTTCTGAACGTTTCCTTCGTCGTCGGGATTTCATCCTGAGAAGGCCGCAGATCGTATTTCACTGCGCGGAAGTGCACCTGGGTAAACACGCCCATATAGTACAGCAACGCAGGAATAAGCGCGGCAAGCACGATCGCATTGTACGAGATACCCGAATACTCTGCCATGATGAAGGCAGCCGAACCCATAATCGGCGGCATGGCACTGCCCCCCGTGGACGCCGCAACTTCAACCGCACCCGCAAACCGGGCCTTATAGCCCAAGCGCTTCATCACCGGGATCGTGATGGACCCCGTGGCCACAACATCCGAGGTTGGGCTACCAGACATGGTTCCATACAGACCCGACGAAATGATGGCGATCTTTGCAGGGCCGCCTCGTGCGCCCCCGGTGACCAGAGCCGCCAGGTTGAAAAAGAAGTCCCCTCCCCCAGCCTTGGCAAGGAAAGTCCCGAACATCACGAACAGGAAGACGTAACTTGCCACAACCTGAAGCGGGACACCGAACAACCCATCTGTGGTGAAGATCAGAATATCGAGCAGATAGCTGAACTCGCTGACGCGATGCCCGAACGGCGGCGGCAGAAGATAGCCAAAAAGGTTGTAAATCAGGAACAGCATCACAACGCCTGTCAGCCCCAAGCCAGTTGTCCGGCGCGTGGCTTCGATGGTCAGGAACAGCAGTGACGACCCAAAGAACAACTGATCCGTCGTGAACTGGTCCAGCAGGCTGATACGGTCCGAAATCTCGCCAGAGCTTACATAGAAGTAAATCCCGCAGGCCAAGCTGAGCGCAGACAACATCCAGTCATAAAATGGAATGCTATCTGGCGCTTTCGCGGTTGCACCAATCGCCAAGAAGAGAATCGTGAAAATCCCGGATACGAACAGGATCCCCTGAATGAGCGGGTCTGCGATAATGAACAGATTAGAGTGAATCACCCATGCCGCGAACGCCGCGGCCAGAACCATGACGACGGTCCGCATGGGTGGCTCTAGCTTCCGACGGCGTCCAGTTTCGGTAAGAGAAGGGAAATTCATGCTGGCACCATTTCCATGTTTGTGAGGTTTGGTCAGCTTTGAGTGCGCAAAATCATCCTACTGCCCGTGATCAGCACGGCCAGAGCACGACAGAGGCACTCTTGCAAACGAATCCGGTGCGCTTTGGTCAGCGCACCGGCATTGTTTTCCGAAGGCTTACTTGAGAAGCCCCAGCTCCATGTAGGCGCGCTTCGCGCCCGGGTGGAACGGCAGCGTTCTCTGCGAAACCAGCAACTCAGTTGAGAGCTGTTTCATTGCGTTATGAACGCCGCGGATTTCATCAATGTTCGAGGCAATGCTCTTGGCCAGCATGTAACCGGTTTCTTCGGGCAAGGCATCAGAGGTGATTACCATCGCGCCAAGTGCCAGCGTGATAACATCGGAAGTCTGGTTCTTATAGTTTCCGGCGGGAATGACGTAGGTCCCGGTGCCAAAACGCTCATTGGTCTTTTCGATGATATCCTGAGGCACGCTCAGCAGAACAACGTCGTTGCCTTCATCAACCTTGCGGAACGACGAGTGCCCAACGAAGATACCGTTGATCACCATATCCGTACGGCCATCGCTGATCAGGTCTGCCTGCTGGGACGAACCGCCACGCACCAGAACGCCGCCATTCGCTTCAATCGTTCCTTCGTCATAGCCTGCTTCTTCCAGCATGAAAGTGGCAATATTGGCCACGATGTTACCTGCGTTGTTGTTCGCCACACGGATTGCAGCGCCCGACTTCGCCAAGTCGTCGATGCTGTCGATGTTATACTCTTCGGCAAGAGACTTCTTGATGAAGAAATGCATCGGGGCCCAGTTGTACATGTACCCGATTGCCTGAAGGTTCTCGATGGGCGCCTTGAACGGCTCATCACCCGCTAGCGCCAGCTTGATTTCTGCATCATGGGCCAGACCCAGATCGGTCCGGTTTGCACCCAGCAGACCGATATTTGCGAAACCGCCACCAGTGGCCTGGTAGGTCACGACACCGCTTGCATCGTCAACCTTCACAGCCCGGTCGATCCCTGCGCCCAGCAGCGACCAAAGACCTGACGGACTCCCCCCGGACAACGTGACGTTGACGCTGTCCGCCATGACGCCGGTCCCGATAACGGAGATGCTCAGCGCCGCAACGGCAGCCTTGATTTGCTTTTTCATGGTTTCCTCCCTGTCATATTATCATAGATTTCTAAATTTAGATATCTATCTTATAGATCATTATTAAAAACCGAACTTTGCGTCAACCATGATCGAAACCGAGACACCGTCCAAAAATTTAGGTTAAGAACTGCGAATGGCTTGAACGCTCTCGCAGAGCATCCAAACCCCTACTCACATAAGGTTGCAGCACGCCCAAGGCCTAGCACAAGACTATTCCGAACTCTCTCAGAGCTTCCCCAAAACCATACATCTCAGCGGAAGTAGCCCAACGGAATCACCCGAGCCTAAAAGGCCCGGCTATCGCAGATGAAGCTAAAGAGACCTTCAGGATCCAAGGTTACTTCTGGTCGGTGGGACGCGGACACCGCTCAAAGCAGCTTTTTCCTCATCATCTTCGAGGTTTCGAATCATTACAGCAAGGGCCTTGCGCAATGTTTTCTCTTCGGCACCACTCAGGCCTCTGATGGCGGCGTTATTCACTTCGTGTGCCAAAGGCTCCAGGAGCTCCCGCAACTCCCAACCTTTTTCCGTGAGGAAAGCATGCTGACGACGACGGTTCCCAGCCACATTGCGGCGTTCAATATATCCAAGCTCTTCCATTCGGCTGAGTGCAGTATGCGCAGTAGGCTCTGTCAGATGTGCTCTTTCGCTTAACTCTCGTTGCGACAAACCATCTTCCTGCCAAAGGATTCGAAGGAATATCCACTGCCCGAAAGTCACATTTTGCGTCTGTAACCGCAGCTGCAACGCACGGTTAAACCCTCTTGCCGCAAGACGTACCAAGCGAGCAATGCGCTCGTTATATTGGGTCAAACCGTCGTCTTTCAACGCGGAATCAGATTTTTCGTTCATGTATGCTCAGACCACAAACATCTATTGCCCAAAATCAGTTCTGGGCTTCTACAGGTCCGAGACTATCCCTGTCATCTTACGAAGATGCAAGCCTCAACAATGTCACTACTTTTACAGCTAGTGACATGCGGTGCGCGCAAACCGACGTAAATCTTGCAGCAAACCCTGCTTACAACTTTTCGATTTTTTCTCTCCATATTTTTCGATTTGGGGGTTTCTGCGCGCTTGATGCGTGTTGCGTTTTCGACGAAGATGTCGGGCAAGACGGTGTAGAGCTCAATGGTGTGTCCCGGGATATGCGGGGGGAGGATCACCCGGTCGAAGCCGCGCAGCGGGCGGGCAGCGGTTCGGTTTCCGTCACGCCTAGCCTAGCACCGGCTAGGTGTCCTGCTGTCATCACCCGCACCCGCGCATCCTCATCAATGAAACCCCGCGCGAGGTGTTGATTAACACCGCATCCGGCTTCATCATGCGCAGTTCGGCCTCGCAGATCATTCCTCGTGTCAGCGCGTTCAACGGCACATGGAGGCTCACCAACATCACACATGGCCAGAAGCTCAGCGCGTTTCACCAGCCCCACGCCCGTAGGTGCGGTGTCCGGTATCAGGAACGGATCGTGCACCAGTATCTGTGCCGGATCTGTGCCGGCTCGAACGCCAACTGTCGCTCGATCACCCGGTCCTATCCGCCCCGAATCGATCAATCCGATCGCCCGGCCTCGCACCATCCGCGCAAATATCTGTTGCGGTCGGCCCGCATTCTCGCGCAGCAGGCGCTCGGATTCATGCAGCCGGTACAGCAGCACCAGCATCAGCATCCCTATCGCTTCGGGCATCCCCAAAAAGTTCTCGGGCGTTACACCATTCGTCACGATCAGACCGCGCGCGGCACAGGCCTCCCAGATCTCCCGCACCCACCCCGATCGTTGGAAGTACTAGCGCCCGCAGCCGTGGCGAGGCGTCCAGATCCGCGTCGCTCAGCCCCGACCGCGAACTGACCACGATGATAGCAACGTCCGACAGCAGCGCCTGCCGCTGTTCCTCCGTCAGCCGCAGCGGAACACCTAGGGTGATCTGGGGGCCGCGAACGACCTCCCAGCCTTCGGTCCGCAGACGATCCGAACCCTCGAAGTCCAGTGGGTGACGGAAGTGCCACGCCTCGCCCGCCCAGCCCAACGGCAAACACACAAAGCTGGCACAGACACCTTCCAGACCTTCGCCAAGCGCCCCGGCCTGCGTCATGATATCAAGCTCAACCTCTGCATCGGGGGCGTTCAGCGCAGGTTTGATCGGTAAATCACCGGGCATCTCGCCCGCCCCTACACCCAGAGCATCGGCAATCGCATGCATCGCAACATCCGGACCGCAGGCAGCGCTTGATGCTCCATCCCCCAGCCATTGTGCAGCTGATAATCCAGCGACGCCTGGATCACCTGCGCCTTCACATCGCCCGCCAGTTTCAGCGTGCCCGCGACATCCAGCCAGTCCAGGCTCAGGATCACATCCGCCTCGCGCAGCACCGCGCCCGCCGCATCGTCAATGAAGAAGGCCGGTTTGCCGCGATGCTGCGGGTGATCCGTCGGGAAGGACGCCCCGTTCCGGATATCCGTCAGAACCTTCGCCCCAGCGCCTTGGCGTTCTTCGGCAGATCTGCCGCCCGCGCCACTCCTTCGGCCGAGGGTGCCGCCGGAGGCGACGGCTGGTAACGCGCAAAATCTGGCAACTCCGGTGCCTTCTCGTGCTGCTTTTCCTGGATCGACACGTCGAAGTTCACATAGGTCGGGCCTTTCGGTTCGCTCCACGCGATTACATCCGCACGCAACATCGATTCCAGCGCCGCATCAACCGGCCCCGTCGCCCCATAAATCAGAACCGGCACACGGTCGCAGCACACGTTGAAGATCGCCATCGTACCATGCATCAGACCCACGTTGCTGTGCAGGATCACCGCCAATGGCTCCCCCGCCACCTTCGCATAGCCATGCGCAATCGCAACCGCATGCTCTTCGTGCAGACACAACAGCATCTGCGGATCTTCATTGCCAAGGTGGTTCACAAGGCTGTCGTGCAAACCCCGAAAGCTCGACCCCGGGTTCAGTGCAACATACTTCACTCACCCCCAAACCTCGCAATATATCCGCAAATACATCGCTACCCCACACCCCCAAACTATCCGACGATACTGGGCGCTCAACCTGATACAGCCTGTGGTCTGTCATGTGTCTTGACCTTTCCTTATGAAGTGTTGATGCAACAGCGCCCCATTTTGAAAGGCGTACGCAATAGGTATCCATTGCCCGCCGAAAGGGCGGGCATTTTGCATTTCAGACGGTCTGGAGCGGCTCAGAGGATCAGAAATCCAAACCGAAATCGACGGTTCCCGCCGAATGGGTCAAAGCACCGGAGGAAATATAATCCACATTTGCCGATGCGATTTCGCGCAAACGGCCAAGGGTCACATTCCCGCTGGCTTCGGTCTTCGCCCGCCCGTCAATGCGCTTTACAGCTTCGGCCATGTCTTCGGTCGACATATTGTCGAACATGATGACATCTGCGCCCCCGGTCTGAAGCACCTCGTCCAACTGATGCAAACCGTCGATCTCGATCTCTACCACGACCATGTGACCCACATTTCGTTGAACGGCTTCCAGCACCTGTTTGATGCCACCAGCCGCTGCGATATGGTTGTCCTTGATCAGGATCGCATCGGACAGGGAAAACCGATGATTGTGGCCGCCGCCATGCAAAATGGCGAGCTTTTCGACAAGTTTCAGCCCCGGTGTGGTTTTGCGTGTACAGGTGATACGTGTCTTGGTACCCGCAAGCTCCTGAACATAGGACGCTGTCAAGGTTGCCGTCCCAGACAACCGTCCGGCAAAGTTCAGGGCAACACGCTCTGCGGCAAGGATCGACGCCGCCGATCCCTCTATACGCATCAACGTATCGCCCGCTTTGCAGGCCGTACCATCCGCCACGACAGTCTCGACCACAAGATTGGGATCAATCAGCCGAAACGCGAGAGAGGCCACCTGCATCCCAGAAACAACCGCGTCCTGCCGTGCACGCATTTGCGCCTTGTAGCGCGTGCCTTCAGGCAGAACGGAACGGGTTGTCACGTCGCCTGCGGCACCCAGGTCCTCCATAATAGCGTTCCGAACCATGGGTTCGAGGATGATATCGGGGACGTTCGCAACATTGCTCATTATTTTTTAGATCCTTATCGGTTTGCAAAAGGGGCAGGAAGGGATGGCCTCATCCCGGCCAAAGCAATCAATACAGAAAAAGCTTTTGGATCCCAGACCCCGTTCGCACATTACCTACGCACCGGGTCACTGACCCGACAGATTGATATGCACATTCTTTTCATGGGTGAAGGAAATCAGTTCGCCAATACCTACTTCGCGCCCGATACCCGATTGCTTGACCCCACCGAACGGGGCACCAAGGAAATGCCGACCGACTTCGTTAACCCAAACAAACCCGGCCTCGACGCGTGCAGCCGTACGATGAGCCATCACCAGATCCCGAGTCCAAATTGCACAGGGCAGCCCAAGCTCAAGTGCATTGACCTCGTTCAGCATGGAATCTTCGTCCGACCATTTGCGAACCGCAAGAACTGGCCCGAAAATCTCTTCACGGGCGATACGCATCTGCGGCGTTACATCCGCAAAAATCGTCGGCGCGATAAAGCTGCCTTTCGCCAGCGGACTATCCGTGACCGCATAACCGCCAGTAACGGCGCGCGCACCCTCACTTTTGGCAGAGTCAATGAAACCCATGACCCGGTCGAACTGCGCACGGCTGACAATCGTGCCTATCGTGGTTTCAGGATCCGTCGGAACGCCCGGCTTATATCTTTCAACAGACTCGGCCAGATAGGAAATGACTTCGTCGTGGATATCCTCGTACAGGAATGCGCGACTTATCGAGCCACAGGACTGGCCGCACCAGCCAAAGTTCATTCTAGCGACAATCGCGTCCGCAATCTTTTTCGGATCACTGTCGGGATAGGCAATCAGCGCGTTCTTGCCACCCAGTTCCAGCAGTACAGGTTTGCCCGTAGCGCTGGCGCTTCGCATCACAGCCCGGCCAGCCGACACAGAGCCAATAAGCGTGACCTTTGCAGCGCCAAGGTGCTCGGCCAGGCCAGCACCTGCCTCTAGATCACCCGGCAACACGTTGAATGTGCCTTTGGGCATCAGGCCATAAACAATCTCTGCCAGGCGCTATGCAGACAAAGGCGCCTGTACCTGCGGCTTGATGATGACAGCGTTCCCTGCCGCCAAAGGCGCCGCCACTTTACCGCCACAAAACATGAACGGATGATTGAACGCCAGGATACGTGCCACAACACTAAGCGGCTGGCGCAGGGTCATATTCACCCGATCCGGCCCCAAAGGGATCGTGTCGCCCTTCATTTCAGTCACAAGACCGGCGAAAAACTCCATCTGGGCCGCCGCGATGGCCGCGTCGCCGCGCACCTCGGTATATGGGTTGCCGCAATTGGCCGCGTCCATCATCGCAAGCTCATCTCCGCGCTTGTGCAAGAGAGCCGCGATTTCCTGCAGAATACTGGCACGCTCAAGAGGAGCAACATCACGCCATTCCTTCAAACACGCAGGCGCTACGTCCACCTCGGCCCGGGTCGCCGCAGCCACTAATCCGATCAGCTGACCTGTGCCCGGGTTAAAAGTCTCCTCGTAATTTCCTGCGCTTGGCGGAACCCATGCGCCCCCACAATACAGCTGCTCCTTACCAGAGAGAGCATGGTTTGCATCCATATTCACCATGCGCATATGACGTTTCCTCCCGCGATTGCCCTTGATTACTTAGATTACTAATATATTCAACCAATGAACCCCATCGCCTGCCAAGTGAAATCGTTGCGCGTATGAAAGGTTTTCGCCGGGCGGCACGCAGGTTAGCTGCCCTGTCAGGCACCCCCCACCGGGTGCCGCTGATCGCTAGCGCATCGGCTGGGGTGACTAATGCCTTCCAAGCTACCAACATTCAAGTGAAATATTGGACCCTCCACTAGCAAGCAAATTACCGCCATACGCTCACTATCTGCTATTTTAGATCACTAATTATTCGCGTAAATACTCTCTTGGATTGAATTATTTTCTGGGCATTCAATTGATTAAGAAAAAGACAGCCTGGCCCTTTCAGGAAGGGTTTATCATCAACGGAACGGCGGAAACCCATGTGTTTACCGACTACCGCTGGAATGATGGAAGCGTGAGCCGCCGCCAGTTTGTGGATCCAAACAGTTACGACCACACGCGTATCACAGTACGGCCGATTTCACTAAAGCTGCCAAGCAGCCAGGATCAGTAGGAGAACCACTCCGAGTGACCCACCGTGCCCTCGTAGTCTCCGTATTCGACCATGATGCTGCGCAAATAGAAGTACGAGGAACTTCCGCCGCTCGGAAAGGCAATCTCCTGCCCGCTTTCCGAGATGAATGTCACGGGCCAGGGCGTGTGGGATCGGTAGACCCGCTGGATGTACCGGCAGGTGCGGTTCTCTCGGTCGCAGGAACGAAGCGACCAGTCCCAATACCGATCACCTCCCCTTTCTCTATAGGCTTGACCGGTGAACCAGATCACATGGGTCCGGTTCAGCCATTCGTATTCAGGCAAGTTGGTGTCGAGCTCGCCCTCGCCGCCGGGTCCGCCCAGTTCGGCCGGCACATGGGCAAAGGTGCAGACCCCGAAGGGCGGCAGGCTCGGCCAGGGTGTGATGCGGCGGATCATGGTGCGATAGGCGCGCGCGCAGACCGCGCTCGGGGGGAAGCCTCCCGCCATGCAGAGCATGATGGCGCAGTCGACGTCATAGGCCCGCGCTTTCTCCGGGGCTCCGAACACCGCCATCACTCCCATTGCAGCTGCCATCATCTGTCGCTTCATGTCGCTCTCCCGCAAAAGTTGCGCAGACTATCGCGCAATATGTGTTTATCTGCAATATGTCGTATTGACTCCATATGACTTTATGGCCTTAGTGTCGTGAAGTAGAAGGGCTCTCGTGGGGAGAGTCCGAACATGCCGATAGCGCGCAACCAGATCCTGATCACCATCGATGGTGTCAAAGACCTGTCCGAGAAGGGCATAGCGTTCCGCTGCCGGTATGAACTCGTGGGGTTCACGGACGATGGCAAGCCGCGCTACCAGTGCATCTACCTGCGCGAGGGCGAGCCGGAAGCCATTCTGGTCTCGACCCGGATCACCCCGCACGGGCCAGAGCCGCGGTATTTCAACATATGGCCGGGACTCTTCAAACATCATCTCGAGTTCGGTGACGGGCGCGATCTGCGCTTTGGTCCTGACTACAGCATTACCCTCGAGGAGCGCGGCTGACGTCATCGCCTTCGGCCGCGACGGGACAGCCCGGACCTCGGGCTGGACCTTTCATGGCGAACGACCTGCCTGGGCGGGGCTGGGTGATAGCGCTGAGGCCGGGGTGGTTCTTGCCTCGCTGGATGCCACACCGCCGTCCGGACGCGACGACATCCTCTCCCTGATCCGCACGACTGCTGACCGGTACCAGGGGAACCGCGCCCTGCGGCAAGTCGGCCTCGATGAGGACGACTGGCTGGTCCTTTTCCAAGCCCTGGTCGAGGCCGAAAGCAGCTACAATCCGACTGCCGTGAGCCCCAAGGGTGCCTATGGTCTTGGCCAGCTGATGCCGGATACTGCCCGTGCGCTCGGCGTCGATCCGCGCGATCCCTCACAGAACCTCGACGGCGCCGCACGCTATCTGCTCGCGCAGCTGGCCACATTCAAGGACATCAACCTGGCGCTCGCAGCCTATAATGCCGGGCCGCACCGCGTGGTCGAGTATTCCGGCACCCCGCCTTTCACCGAGACTCGCGACTACATCGCGCGCATCCATCGGATCCGGTCCCGGCTGGCGGGTGCGCCTTTTTCCGCGCCGGATATCCGTGTCGCGACCCGCGTGCCTGCCCGCGCGCCGGTCCTTATCGAACTTCAGTAAAACAAGGGAACTTCGCATGCTTCGACATCGCCTCAGCCGCCTCTTGCCTGCCGCCACAACCCTGGCGGCTTTCGCAACGCCCGTCCTCGCGCAAGACTTGTCACCGATCCAGACCATGCTGGAAACCGTCGAGGCCGCGCTGACCGGTCCCATCGGGATCGCGGTCGCCACGCTCGCGGTCATCGGCACCGGTTTCATGTGCATGATGGGACGGCTGAACTGGGGCTGGTTCGCCTCGGTCATCATCGGGATCGTGCTGATCTTCTCGGCCGGCACCATCGTCGACGGCTTCTCGTGACATTCCGGCAAAATAGCGTCCTACGAGCGACCCGAACGCGTTGTGCTACGCAAACGCTGCCTCGGGCCCCTCTCCGGACACACATTTCCTTCTAAGCCGGAATATCACCCAATGGCAGAACGATCTCCCCTCTTTCTGGGCCTCGCCCGTCCGCCCAAGTATCTGGGTCTCCCTGTCGGATACCTCGTGGTTCTGGCGACCGGGGTCGTTCTGCCGTTCATCTGGACGAAGTCGATGGTGTTCTTCCT
Source organism: Phaeobacter sp. G2 (assembly GCA_025163595.1). NCBI lineage: Bacteria > Pseudomonadati > Pseudomonadota > Alphaproteobacteria > Rhodobacterales > Roseobacteraceae > Phaeobacter > Phaeobacter sp. G2. The sequence goes on along the minus strand of CP104106.1, from coordinate 14,109 downwards.
GATCGGGATTGTCGCCTATCCGATCCTCTGGTTCGTCGCCGACCGCGAGCCGCATTTCTTCGAGGTCCTGCGCGTCTCCTACGGCTCTGTGCGCGCGACGAAGAACCGGGCCCTGCATGGAGGCGACAGCTTTGGCGCGTGATGCGGGCACCCTTTCTTCCTTCGGGACCGCCTTGCATCACGCCGGCGGCGGCGAGTTCGCGCGGGAGAGCTATCTGGCCGAGCACCTGCCGTATTTCGCGCTCACGGATGACGATGTCATGGTGCTGCGAGAAGGCGATCTCCTCGCAACCATGCGCCTCGATGGTCTCAATCCGATGACCACTGAGGACGCCCGGCTCGACGCGCTCAAGCGCGCGGTTGCCGCCATCGTCGCCCAGACCGGCAATGCCTTCGGTTTCTACATACACCGGATCTCCGTGCCGCAAAATCTCGGGATGCGCCCCATCGAGGGCGACAGCTTCGCCGCCGCGATCGATGCGCGGTGGCAGTCCCATGTGAAAAACCTGCGCCCCGCCAAGCGCCAGCTTTATCTCAGCGTCATCCGGCGGCCCGACATCTCGGCGCGCATTCCGCTCCTTCGGGCACTGGCCCGCAAGGCCTGGGTCAAGGACCGCGCGACACGGATGCAGGAGTTGAACGAGGTCATGGGCTTCTTCGAGGTGGCGCTTGCGTCGGCCAATCCGGTCAGACTCACGAAAGCTGGCGGCGAATGGCTGGGCTATCTCAATACGCTGAACGCCGGCAGCTTCTCCCCCATCGCCTTCGGGCAAAGTGCCTTGCCCCTCTCGCACACCCTGAGCAATTGCCGCGCGACCTTTGATGGCGACGTGGCCACCCTGACCGATGCAGTGACTGGGCGGGTCAAATACGGCGCGCTCTTCTCAATGAAGACCTATCCCGCACTGACCGACGTCACGCTGCTCGACGCGCTCGACCTGCCCCTCGACATCGTGCTCACGAACTCCTTCAGCCCGATCCCGAACAACATCATGGCCGAACGCATCCAGCGGATCATTCGTCAGATGCACGCCTCAGACGATGCCGCCGTGTCCCTGCGCGAACAGCTGGGACAAGCCGCCGATGATCAGGAGGCAGGACGCATCGCCTTTGGCGACCACCACCTCTCCATCGCGGTCTATGCGCCCGACCGCGACACGCTCGAACGGGCCGCCGCCCAGATCAAACGCGTGGGCCAGGAAATCATGTCGGTGATCGTCCGCGAAAACATGGCGCTGAAGGCGACGTATTTCGCGCAGTCGCCCGGCAACTTCGGCTACCGCGCCCGCAAGACACCAATCTCCTCGATTAATTTCGCTGACTTCGCGGCCCTGCATGGCAGCGTCGAGGGGCGCAGCCCGGACCAGTCGCCATGGGGTCAAACCATCACGGTCCTGCCCACGGTCGGCACTTCTGGCTATCGCTTCAACTTCCACGAGGCGGGAGCCCCAAGCAAGGAACCCACGGTCGGCCATACGCTCGTTCTGGGGCGCACCGGCACCGGCAAGACACTGACCACCGCTTTCCTCGCAGCCCAAGCGCAACGGGTCGGCGCGCGGCTTTTCTTCTTCGACAAGGACCGCGGCCTCGAAATGGCGGTCCGCGCCCTTGGCGGGCGCTATAACGAAATCCGGGCTGGCGTACCCACGGGCCTCAACCCGCTTGCCACCGAGACCGACGAGCGCGGCCGCGCCTGGCTCTCGGACTGGCTCGCGACCCTGCTCACACGGAATGGCACGCTCTCGGGCGAGCAATCCCGCCACATCCAAAGCGCGGTCGGCCAGAACGCCGATGCGGGGGCAGGCCTGCAGCGCTTCGCCAGTTTCGAGACCCTGTTCCAGTCGCTCGATGACGATGGCGAGCTGCAATCTCGCGTCGCCGAATGGGCGCCGGGTGGGCGCTATGGCTGGGTGTTTGACGAACCCGAGCGCGGTGCGGGCCTCAAGCTCACGGGCGACATCGTCGGGTTTGATATGACCGAGATCCTCGACATGACCACCGAGCGAATGGCGGTGCTCTCCTACATCTTCCGCCAGATCGAACGTGTGGTCGAGGATCGCCGTCCCACCATCATCGTGCTCGACGAAGCCTGGAAGCTCTTGGACGACCCGTATTTCGGGGCGCGGCTGGAAAACTGGCTGGTCACGCTTCGGAAGATGAACTGCGTCGTGATCATGATGACGCAATATCCAAGCCAGCTGCGCGACAGCCGCGTTGGCAAGACCATCGTCGAAACAGTCCCGACCCAGATCCTCTTCCCGAACGATCGTGCCACTGTCTCCGACTACGACTTCCTCCGCGTCAACGCCAAGGAGGCGGCCCTTCTCGTGCAGCCCACCATCGGCCAGCGCATCGCGCTCGTTCGCTCGGCGGGCGACAGCGTCTTCGTCGATGCCGATCTCTCTGCGCTCGGAGAGTTGCTGCCCATCCTTGGCGGCGGCGCCACCGGCGAAGCCCGCGTGCCTGCCGATTGGCGCGCCAATCCCGATTTCTGGAGACATGTGATATGAGTTCGCAACCCCTTCTCGCGCTTTGCGCCGCCGCAAGCCTTCTGTCGGCTTGCGAAAAATACACTGAGAAAACCTCGCCATGCTTCGGACGCAAGGGCGAGCCGCAGGTGACCCGGTCCGCACTTTCCTTCTCGACCATGGGCGCACCGGTTCAGGAGACAGCCAAGCCCGACTGTACCTTCGAACCCCTGCCCCGTCCGGAATGAGCCGCGCCGCGATCATATCCACCGGACTCTGCCTCGTCCTCGGTGCCCTGCCCGCGCTCGCCCAGGGCGTGCCGACGCAGGACAATTCCGCGATCGGGCGCGCCATCGCACGGGTGACGGCACTGGCCGAGGATCTGGGTGTCCAGCAGGACAAGGATCGCACGGAGACGACGCTCGCCGATGTCCAGGCCGACCAGTTGCGCGTCCTCGAGGAGATGACTGCGGCGATCACTGGTCCCGGCTTCGATATCCGCGCGCTCGAAGGCAATGCGGATTTCGGGGTGGCGGCGGTCTATCCCAATACCGATCCAAGCCCGATGGTGAGCCGCCTTTTCGGCGAGGGACGAGAGACGGTCGAAATGATGATCGTCGAGGTCGCGGGCGAGTTTGCAGGCGCCCCCGGTGTGGCCCGCGCCGGTCTCTCGGCCACCCAGTGGCGCTGCCTCTTCCAGGCCCTGATCAAGCAGGAGAGCCGCTTCAACGTTGCCGCTGAAAGCCCGGTCGGAGCCTATGGCCTGACCCAACTCATGCCTGGCACCGCCTCCGATCTCGGCGTCGACCGCTATGACGTGAAAGACAACCTCCGCGGCGGCGCGCGTTACATCACCACGCAGCTCAACCGCTTCGGCAACATCCCCCATGCACTTGCGGCTTATAACGCAGGCCCCGGTCGGGTCATTGAATATGGTGGCGTGCCGCCCTTTGCCGAGACCCAAGGTTACGTGCGCAATATCTCGAAGTTCTACAACGAATACCTCGCCGTGGTGGGCGGTGCCGATGCGCTTGGCACGCTCTCACCTTCAGACTTTGCGCTCGCCGAATATGCCAGCATCTCCGAGGCGGGCATCTATTACGCGGCTGATAGTTCGGCGACGACCGAACAGGTGATCAATCGCCTGCGCGCCATCATCCTGCAGATCGATGAGCAACCCAATGCCAAGGCGGCCTGGGAGCTCAACACCTACGCCAAGGCCGAGATCGGCCGCATCCTCAACCTTCGCGTCCGGCTGATGGCGGCAAACCAGCAGCGCGAGGCGGCCTATGCGCAGCACCTCGTGGCCGACCGGCTGGCCGAGCGCGACTTCATGCAGATGGGAGTTCCCGAATGAGACACCTTCTCCTGACCGCCGCAGCGGTCACTACACTTGCGCTCGCCTCGCCCGCTGCTTCCCAGGGCGTACCAACCTTTGATGGCTCGCAGCTTGGTCAACTCGTGGCCCAGCTCGAGCACATGGCCGAGGACCTGAATGTCCAGATGCAGCAGCTCGCGACCATGCGGCTGGAACTGGAAACCCAACTGTCGCAGCTCACAAACCTCGAGGCGCAACTGACTTCTCTTATTGAGGGCAGCGGGCTCGGTGAACTTTTCGCGACGGTCGAAGAATTCCGCGCGCTGCGCGGCAAGCTGATCGCGCCCCTCAATACCGCACAATCTCTGGCCAGCGGCGATTTTCTCAGCGGCTTCAATCCCGGCGCAGAACTCTCCGCCTCGGTCGAGCGGGTTCTTTCGGACAGTGGCTTCACCTCGGAGCGCCTCAGTACGCTTTCGGGATCGGATCAGCCCGCCGACAACCGCATCGCCACCTCGGCCGGGGCCAGCGCCATGTTGTCGGTCGCCGCGCAAGAAAGCCATGAAGAAGCTGGACAGAGCCTCGAGCGGCTCGAGACCATGGTCGGGCTCATCGACGATCAGGACGGGCTGAAAGCTGCGGTCGATCTCAACACCCGCGTCACCGCTGAACTTGGCATCATCCTGACCCAGATCTGGCGGCTTGAAGCGGCGCAAGGCGTCAGCGCCGGCCAGCTTGGCGTCGTCGATGCAGCGACCCTCGCGGATGAGCGCAAGTTCCGGTCGATGGCGGTGGATCCATGAGGCAAACCATGACCCACAGCTTGGCACCAATTCGGACGCTTGGTCTCGCCGCACTTGTCGTGAGTGCCCTGCCCAGTGTTGCGTTGGCCCAAACCCCGAGCACGAACCCTTCCGGCGACACGCCCTTCAATTCGATGGCCATCGCGCGGGACGAAGCCGACGAATGTCGTGCTCCGAAACCCCCCGCCGATCTGGCCGAGACCGCCTATCTGCGCAACGGCTACCGCGCGATCCTGCGCATCCTGATCGCCGAAGAGGCGCTCGCCTCGGAAACCTGCACCTGTCTGCTGGATCAGTTCACCTGGGATCAGGCCTTGGGCGCGCTGCCCCGGTTCCAGACCTCGGACAACCCGCGTCTGCCCTTCAAGGTGCTCGAGCTCTACGCCAAGGCGGACGCGCTCGAGGCGCAAGTTGTGGAGGCCTGCGTAGAGTAGATGGGCGTTATTCGCGACATCCTGAGCCAGGTCGACGCCGCGGTGGATACCGTGGCACAGGACGGCTTTGTCTCTTCGGCAGGCGTTGTCGGCGACGTGATCTCCGCCGGGGCCGCGCTCCTCGTCGTGCTCCTCGGGATCAACGCGGTCATGCAACTCCGCCCCCTGCCCTTTGGCACCGGGTTTGCCTTCGGCATGAAGGTCGCACTTGTGGGGATCTTCGCGCAGAGTTGGGATAATTTCAGCGTCATCTATGACATCGTCACGCAGGTGCCCGACTCCGTCGGCGCCTCGATCCTCGCGCTCACCGGCTCGGGCGACGAGGCCGGGGTCTATGAAAGCCTCGACAACATGGTCGCCCGCATCACCGCCTATGGCGACACGATCGGCGACCGCGCAGGCTGGGTCTTTGGCGCGGTCCTGGGCGCGATCTTCTTTGTCCTCTCGGCGGTCTTCGCCGCCGTCACCGCCGGGATCATCGCCTTCGCCCGCATCGTCTTCGCGCTGATGATCGTCATCGCCCCCTTCATGATCGTGACCTCGCTCTTCAAGCCGACCCAATCCCTTTTCGAGGCCTGGACCCGCGCCACCATCGGCTATGCGCTCATGCCGGTCGCCGCCGCAGGCGCGGCGGGCATCATCGTCGCCATCGCCGAGGCCATAGGGGACGCCTCCGCCGATCCGGGCGATGTCGAGACCGTCAGCCTCATCCTGCCCTTCCTCGTGATCCTGATCCTCAGCGCCGGGATCATGGCCTCGGTCCCCTACATCGCCTCCAACCTGACCGGCGTCGTTGGCATTGCCTCCAATGCCGTGGGCCTGACCGGCCTCGCGCGTCAGGGCTTCGTGAACACGCGGGAATACGGCACGGGTGCCGCCTCGCGCCTCGTCACCGGCAAGTCTCCGCACGAGCTGAACCAGATGGCCAATGCGGGCGTGGTGAAAACCGGCGAGTTGATCCGGCAAAGCCCCGGCGCGCTCCTCTCCGCCGCCAAGGCTTTCCGCAAACCCTGATTTGAAAGACGACGACTTTGAAGAAGACTGTAGCCAGTTCCTCCGCGCCTGACCGCGACGCGTTTGAGGCGGATTTCATCTACGGGCCTCGGCGGCGCGAGCGTTTCGCCTGGTTCGTCGCAGCTGCAGGCGTCCTGGTTGGCGTCGCCGGCATGGTCGCGGGCGCGAGCCTCTTTCCGCTCAAATCGACCGAGACCTTCGTGGTCGTGGTCGACAAGGAAACCGGCGAGATGGACCGGGTTGCCGCCGTACAGGCGCTGACCCTTTCCGAGAGCGATGCCATCATCCAGGCCAATCTCGTGGCCTATGTCGATGATCGAGAGACCTATGACCTGACCGATGGAGAGCAACGCATCAACTCGGTGCTCGATCGTTCGGATGGCGATGCCGCCCGCACGCTGCGCGATCTCTGGTCTTCGACCAACGAGGATTACCCGATCACCGTCTATGGCCGCGAAGCCAAGATCGAGGTGGTGATCAAATCGGTCAATCAGATCGAGCGCGGCGTGGCCCAGGTCCGCTTCACCCGCACGCTGCGCCGTCCCCGCGACACCCGCACCGTCACCCGATCCTATGTCGCTACCGTTGGTTATGACTTCCAACCTGAAACCCGCCAGCGCCTTCAGGACGTCTGGGCCAACCCCTTGGGCTTCGTGGTGACCTCCTACCGCGTCGACGCCGAGACCCTGGAGAACTGACCAAGATGAAATCCCTGCCCGCGCTCCTTCTGGCGCTTGCCCTTCCTGTTGCCGCATCCGCCGAAGCCACCCCGCAAGGTGGCCCGCTCGACATCCGCATCCGCACCGCCGTCTATGATGAAAACCAGGTCTACCGGATCGAAACCGACTTGCGGCATTCGACGACGATCCATTTCGGGGCCGGGGAGCGGTTCGAGGCGGTGATTGTCGGCGACACCGAAAGCTTCCAGGTCGATCCGATCCCCGAGCTTGGCAATGTGCTCACAATCAAACCGCACGTGGCCAATGCCTCGACCAACATGACGGTGATCACCAACCGGCGCACCTATTCCTTCCATCTGCGCGAGGGCTCGATCCCGAACCGCACCGGCATGTTCTTCGAGGTCCGCTTCCGCTACCCCGACGAAGAACGCCGCGCGGCGGGTGCCACCCAGCCCAAGGGCTATGAGGCCCCGCGCAACTACAACTACCGGGTCTCGGGTGAAGGGGATTTTCGACCCAGCCATATCTACGACGACGGTCTTTATACCTACTTCGTCTTCCCGGAAAACGCCCGTCAGCCCGCCCTCTTCAAGGCCGATGACCAGGGCCGTGAGCGCACCGTGAACTGGACCCAGCAGGGCAACACGGTCCGGGTGCTCGGGGTGAACACCTACTGGACGCTGCGCATCGGCGACGAGGCGATCTGTGCCTGGCGCGACGAGAGCGCGATTTACGTGAGCAACTGACCATGGCCGATCAAACCCCTCCCGACCTGCAGGACCGCCTCGATCAGTTCAGCCAGCGCGGCAAATCCAAACGCCGCGGCAACAGCCTCGGGGTCGGCGCGCTCGCCGCTGCCCTTGCCCTCGGCGGGGCCGGGGTCGCGTATTTCCTGGCGACCAGTCTGCAAGAGGGGGACAGCGCTCTTGAGACCTCCGATGTCGAGACCTTCCAGGACCGCCGGCCCGGCACCGGCGGGCGGCTGGAGTTTCCTCCTGACGAGACAGAGCAGCGGGTGAATGACGCGCTGATCGCTGTCGAGGAGGCGCTGGACGTGCCCGCAGCCCCTTCCCCGGAACCAAGCGCCGAGGTGCTGGCCGAGATCGCCAAGCTTCGCGAGGCCCTCGCCGTCAGCCAGGCCGCCCGCAACTCGGAAATCCAATCCGCCGTCGCCGACCTGCGCGAAGCCTTCGACGAACAAAAGGCCGCGCTTGAAGCCACACTCGCCGCAAAGGAAACCGAGCTGGCCAACCTGCAGCGCCAGACCGAAACCCGTATCGAGGGGCTGCAGGCCATGCTCGACGCCGAACGTGCGCAGCGCGAGGGGCTCGAGGCCGAGCTCGACCGCGAAGGGCTGATCGCCGATCAGCGCCTGCTCGAAGAACGCCGCCGGCAGGAAGAGGAACAGCGCCAGCGCGAGGCCGAGCGGGTCGCCGAGGAGCTTCTGACCGCGCAGATCAAATCCCCCGCCGTTGTCTATGCCGATGGTCCGCGGGGTGGCCAAAGTGGCGCGGCAGTCGCTGATCCGGCGGCCCCTGGCACCGGGGGTCCGGTCCTGTCAGGAAATGAGCAGTTCCTGCAAAGCGCGCGACCGCTCGAGGTGCAGGAGGCCGCCCGCCTCACCCATCCTGAGCGCACGCTGACCCAAGGCTCGGTCATCCAGGCCGCGCTCCAGACCGCCATCAACAGCGATCTGCCGGGCTCCGTGGTCGCGGTCGTCTCCGAGCCGGTTCCGGCGTTTTCCGGGGATCGGATCCTGATCCCCCGCGGCTCCCGCCTTTTTGGCCAATACCGCTCCGGGATCGAGATGCATCAGAAGCGCATCCTGATCCTCTGGACCCGCGTCCTGACCCCGGACGGCACCTCGATGGAAATCGCCGCCGTGGGCGGGGACCAGCTCGGTCGCTCAGGCCTGACCGGTCTCGTCGACACCAAGTTCGCCGAACGTTTCGGCGGGGCGGCGCTGATTTCCGTGATCGGGGCGGCGCCTGCCGTGGCGGCGGAGAGTGCCAACAACGAAACGACCAGCATCGTTCTGGGCGATGTCGGCAGCGATCTTCAGGATGCCGTCGGATCGGTCATTGCCGACCAGGTCTCGATCGCACCCACGATCTATGTCGATCAGGGGGCCTCGGTCACCGTGCTCGTCGACCGGGATGTGGTGATTTATTGACTGAGGCAGCATCACCAACCTCTTATCTCGAGCGTTATCTCGACCCGTTCCGCGACCTGCTGAGACGCGATGACGTGGTCGAGATCGCGATCAATCCGGACGGCAAGGTGTGGATCGAGGTCGCGGGCGACGCTACCATGCGCCACGAAGGCCAAACCGTGGATCGCACCACCGCCCTCAACATGGCCCACACCATCGTCGGCGACGCCAAGGCCCGCGTCTCTGAAAAGAACCCCCTTGTCTCTGGCAAGGTGGAATATGCAGGCCGCCCGCTCCGAGTTCAGGTTGCCGTACCGCCCGCCATCGATCGCGGTGCCTCGATCACGATCCGTCTCTTCGCCTCCGGCAGCGTCAGGGATTACGCACCCACCTATCTCTTCGGCAAGGCCGTCTCGCTCGATGCGCTCCGCGCCGAGAAGATGAAGAACATCGCCACACTCGCCGAAGTGAACCTCGAGGCCGCGCTGCAAACCCTGGTCGAGGCGCGGCTCAACGTCCTGATCAGTGGCGGCACCTCGACCGGCAAGACCACTTTCGCCCGCCATCTCCTGACCCATGTCAGTGAACACGAGCGGCTGATCACCATCGAGGATGCCTTCGAGCTCTTCCCCGGCCAGCCGAACACCGTCGCCCTCCTGGCCGACCGTGGTTCCGGCTTGCAACGCAGCGCCAATGCCCTCCTTCAGGCCTCCCTCCGTATGCGACCCGACCGGATCATCGTCGGCGAGCTGCGCGGGGCCGAGGCCCTGACCTATCTCGAGGCCATTAACACAGGCCATGGCGGATCGGTCTCCACCATCCACGCCGAAACCGCCGAACTCGCCATCGATCGACTGGCGATCATGGTGCTGCAGGCAGGGACGCCGCTGACATTCGCCGAGGTCCGGCAATACATCCGCAAGTCCATCGATGTGATCGTTCAGCTCGGGCGAGCCGAGGGGAAGCGGGGGATTACGGAGTTCTATCTGCCGGGGTCGTGAGACGTTCCGACACAGCAGGCGTCGAGCAAAATAACGTGCTTAGGCTACGAATGGCAGCAGCGCGCGAGCGCTGCTGTTCGCTTTGTATTCGTCAATAGCCGCTATTGGGCCGAGGCAAGCTGTCTTTTGGTGTCGGCCGAAAAAGCAACGTAGAATTACTTTCTCGACAATCGGACGCGTGATAATAAGGCATTTAAGGGAAAGAACTTACGCTACTAGGGCACAGTCGGCGGCGGTGCCACGCGTCCGGCGAGCTTCTGCCACTGTTTGTTGTCGATAAGGGTGGAACGGTAGATCCGCAGATTACCGCATCCCGGAAGTGACTTCAGCGTCTTTTTGACTGGATCAACCAACGCCGGTGCCAACCACGGACTAAAGGTTTGCTCAGACATTGCGCCATTGTCCTCATTTTCAATTCAGATATTGGTAGGCGGTTGAAAGGAAGATCGAAATCTGCGACGCCACAGACCCAAAAATCGGTTTGATGGAGTAACCTGGAGCAACTTTCATGATGCCGTATTACTTGAGGTCGTGCGGCGTCTTCCGGAGGGCTTGAACTCGGGCTACGACGATAAGGTATTCGGTATCAGATCCAACGGGCGTTTTACGCTCTATGGTTATCCGCTCCGAAATGTGTTGCTGGTGTCCGTTCCTATCTGTCAGATCGAGGACCAACAGAAATCCAAAGCGGACGCCTGTAGTGAGATATCCTGTCGCTTGTCCGGCGTAGCGCTTGGCCAAGGTAGCGTTGTCCGGTACGTTGTCATCCTTCTTAACCTCGATAATCGAACTTACACCGCGAAACTGGACGTCGATGTCGGCTCTCCCACCACCACGATCACGCGCCTCTGCTTGGAAGGTTGGCGCTCCCCCGGTCTGCAAGAATTTCAGAAAATCCAGCTGCAGATCATGTTCTACCGGTAGCTTTCCACTTCGCCGGAACAAATAGGAGGCGACAGGATCGGTGCTAACACCGACGTTTGACCGGGCAGCCAAAAACTTCAGTAATAGGCCGACAAGAGACTCCACGAGCATCCGCGCGTCGGGGAAACGTGAATAGTCTGGCTGAGTTGCAAACTGTTCGATTACCTGTTGCCAAAGCTGAGCAACCATAACATTGGCGTCCCCATGCATGCGGAGTTCCGAAACACCCATTTTGGCCGCGGCTTCGCTGAAGCCGGCATCTTCTAGTACCTCAACCAGCCGGCTAGTGGTCGTGGCGTCGAAAGGGCGGCGATTAAGCGAGTCCTCCATCGACCGCTTGAGCGTTTCGCGCAGCTCCGCTACAGCCCCGGCTTTTCCATGGTCAATGTTGACCTGTAGCCACTCCTCCAGCGCTTGAAGGTAGTACCTGCGTTCGCGCATTCCACGGATGGTAGCATCCTGCATTGACGCATCGAGGCCGGGCGTAGATGGCAGACCAAAAACTTCGCTTCCAGGGTAGAAAATTGACAGAAGCTCATCCTCAATCACAATTGCAACGTTCAACCAAATTTCTTTGCCTAGGGAGTGGGCCAGAGCAGCTAATTTTGTTGCCATTGACAACCAATGAAAGCGTTCCCTCGAGGAAACAGCCAGCCATGAGTGAGACGCGTGGCGCGCCTGTGAAAACGCAGTATACTCGATGGCAGCAATTTCCAATTCAGGTAAACGATCTTTCAAATCTGCTCGGAGCCCGTCTTCCCGTACTGACAGCAGGAAGGTCGTGCAAAGCAAATAGAGTTTTGCATCCGGACGACGCTCGCTGTTCTCGAGGGATCGCTCGAACCATTTTTTTGCGGACGCAAGCGCCGACCAAAGGGCTTCCTCGGTGGGTGCGGCCAGTCCTTCGCGAAGCTTAGCTAACCCAATTTCCATGCACGCTTCGTCTGCGACAGTATCCAGCGTCGCCAATTGTTCGAGAAGCAACATAAAGTCTGTATCCGGATATCGACGTAGAATAGCGCCAACCACCTTGGCGACGTGACGCAGGAATTGTGGATCGTCCTCTGTCGAAACGTCGAGGATGCTGGCCTGTAGCCTACGCACGAGAACCGCGTTCTCTTGCGAGAGCAGCATCGCACCTCTCAGTGCATGGGAACGCCCCCATGAATGATTGCTTTCATCTTCGAAATGGGAACAAAGACTTGTCCACGCTGGCTTGGCGAACCCGGCTGGTATCTCGATCCGCTCCAGACAATCGACCATCTCGGCCAGTGCTGGAGCGTCGTCAGTCCACGCCAGCATTTCCAACAATACGGATTGGACAGAGGTCTCGGATATCCATCGGGTCAGCCAGCAAAAGCCATCGGCTCGGTCTGAACCGGGCGCGAGTTTTTGTACTGCAGAAAGCAATCGCTCCGCTGAAACGGAGCCCGGATCACTGGATCCGTCAGCATCGGCGCGTAACAACTCGATAAGATATTCCATGACTCACCGCTTAGAAAACGTAGTCGTCGCCTTTGGCATGGAGACGATGCTCGATTGGCACAACGGCTTCAACGGAAGGACGCGCTGTCGTGCCGATGATTATCTGCACACCGCCTATCTCCGAGGCCGCGGTTGCAACGCTATCGAGCATCGCCTCGAAATCCTTGTCCACGACCTCTTCGGACGCCGGCGAGTCGATCACCATCAAACCGGGGTGGCGGCCGTGACCCCGTTCCCTTGCGACTTCGACCGCAGCGAGCGCCACGGCAATCTTGATGCGCAGCCGTTCACCCATGGTCAAGTTGCTAAACCATTCGATAGCTCCACCTTGTTTGACTTTGAGCCGACCTCCGTTGTCCAGTTGCATCTCAGTGGCGTTGGGCATGCCAAACTTCCGGGAAAGGAGCATCACCGATTGCGATATCTGCTTCAGAATCTCAGATTGCATATCAACCATAAGTTCTTTGGTGACGTCAGTGGCTGCCCTGAGAACCTTATCCGCAGCATCGGTATTGGCGTCCGAGCTTGTAGATGTCGCTCCATCACCCATGAGGTCGCGAAGTTGAGCTGCCTGGGCTTCCAGCTGGACGATCTCCAGCTCTGTATCAGGGACCTTGGCAGCAAGGTCGACCTGCAACGCGGAAACCCGATCCTTTGCTTTTCGAAGTTCGATTGCAGCGTTGTTTGCAGATTTTTCCGCGGCTTTTTGCTTCTCCCTAGCTAATTTCAATGACGCGTCGAGGGCGTCGACTTCATCTTTCGCAAGCTGAATGTGATCTTCTTCAAAATCCTCTGTGCCCTGGGGAATATCGTTCTTGCAAAGCAGACAGGTGCTTCCATCGCCAGTTGACCCAGGCGCCGCCACGACCTCTTTGTATTTGGCTTCGCAGGCTGGGCAGCAGGATGGGCTAAGCTTGCGGAACGAATAGCCGGCTGACTTCTCGTCCTCCAGTTGCTGTACCCTTTGACGGGCTTTCTCGAAGCTCTCCGCAATCTTCTGCAGCGAGACATCAGCCACTTCGAAAGCAGCCCGCGTGGAATCCGCAACTTCGCGCAGAGTGACCATCTGTTGGTCCAAATCGTTCAACTCGACCCGTTTCCTTGAGCGATCGTCAACCTTCTTCACGCTTTCCCTTGCTGTCTCCAGCTTGGCGTTGACCGTCTCCAACCTTTTCGCAAGGCCCTTGTACAGCGCAGACTGGTCTGGACGAGCGGCGCGGGATTCCTCGACCTCCTTCTGCGCTGTGAGGGCCGCGCTATACGTCGAGACCCACGGCAAACCGATGAATAGTTGCAGTAGGCGTAACGGGATACCATCGATCGTGACGTCGCCGAAAAGTGCCTTGGCGTTCGTCGAACTCGACAAGAAGAGTGCCGATGAAATCAGTGGCCAGCCATGAGCATGACCACCGGTTTTGGAATTGTGTGCATATATCGGCGAGAAGGTTAGTTCAGCCATCATTAGCTGTTCCGTTTGCGACTTCAGCCCTTCGCCGCCATCACCGTCGTATAATGGCACCCAGCTCCCGTCGCTGCCCGAACGGCTGACGCGGGCTTTCGCTTTCGCCGGATCCTCCTCTCCGACATCTTTCCGCAATTCAGTACGGTGGAGAATGCCGTCGATCTCATAAGTCACATCGACGATTTCCAGCCATTTCCAGACGTCCGCCTTAACCCTTCCCCGGAACTCGCCCCTGATGACAGCGTATAGCAGATTTAGGATAGAAGACTTGCCGCGGAGGTTGCGGTCCGACATTACCGCAAACAATCCAGCGCCGAGGTTGGCCCAAGTCTTATCAAACGGCCCGTCACAGTCGGACTCTGCACGGG
>CP104105.1 GCA_025163595.1 Phaeobacter sp. G2 | reverse complement strand
CGAAATGGAAGGGTTCAAGTTCGGCACGATGGTCGTGCGGTGGTCGATGCTGGAAGGGCAGGCCTTGGTGCAGGAAAGGGTCCGATATACGATCATGTGGACCGTCCTTGCGGTTGCTGGGCTGTCAGCACTGGTTTTGGGGTTGATCAGTATTTTGGCTCTGAATCCCCTGAAAACGATTCACCTGCGGATGTCGGATGTTTTAGCCGGTGCGCGTGGGCGGGCCGGAACCTTACCTTGGTATGCCTCTCGGGAATTCTGGGCGCTCAACTTTTCGGTGGGTGTTCTGGAAGACACCTTCGCTGAGCGCGATGAACGTGAATTGGCTCTGGAGCGCGCCTGCGAGGAAGCAGATATTGCCAATCAGGCGAAGTCGGAGTTTTTAGCCAATATGAGCCATGAAATCCGCACGCCAATGAATGGCGTGATTGGCATGGCAGAGCTGATCATGGAAACCGACCTGGATGAGGATCAGCAGATCTATGCTGAAACCATTTCAAAATCCGGCTCTGCGCTGCTGACAATTATCAATGACATTCTCAACTTCTCCAAGATCGAAGCAGGGAAGTTCGAACTGATCCGGGTGCCGTTTAATCTACTGACAGCCATCGAAGATGTGGTCACGCTGCTGTCGCCCAAGGCCACGGGCAAGGGGGTCGAGATCATTTTGCGCTATGATCCAGACCTGCCGGAATTTTTCGAGGGCGATGTTGGTCGCATCCGCCAAGTGATTACCAATATCATTGGTAATGCGGTGAAGTTTACGGATATGGGCTATGTCTATATTGATGTGAGCGGTGAGAAAAACCCGAAAGGCTACGGTCTGACAATCAGCGTCACGGATACCGGTATTGGTATCCCCGAAAACCGGCTTGAGTCGGTCTTTAGTGCCTTTGAGCAGGTGGATACTGGCGCAACGCGCAGCTTCGAAGGCACCGGTCTTGGGCTGGCTATTTCAGCGCGTCTGGTGAATTTGATGGGCGGCGGTGTGTCGGTGGATTCCACAGAAGGGAAGGGCTCGGTCTTTACGGTTCAGCTGGATTTGCCGCTCGCCGATCAGGTGGAGGCGGTTCCGGTGACCGTGCCGACCCTGAAGGGGCTAACCGGTCTTGTTGTTGATGATCTGGAGCTGAACCGGCTGATCCTGACGGAACGGCTGAACACCTGGGACGTACGCAGCCTTGAGGCCAGTAGCGGAGCGCAGGCCCTGGAGGTGCTGGCGAATGCGCGTCAGGACTTTGGATCCTTGGACTTTGCCATCCTGGATTACCAGATGCCGGGAATGAACGGTCGCGCCTTGGCACGGCGCATTCGGGCCATTCCTGACTATGCAACACTGCCAATTGTCATGCTGTCTTCGGTTGACCTTGCCATGAGCCGGTTCGGTGAGGATGGGTTGAAGGATTGTGAAATCGTTCTCAAGCCGCTGCGCGCCGCGCAGTTAAAACAAGTGCTTGGGCGGGCGCTTAGTCCTGAGAAACAGTCGCCCAGCCTCAGCTCTCCCAGTCGGGTGGCTCCGCAAAACACCGAATGTATGAAGCTGCTGATCGCAGAGGACAACCGCACCAATCAGCTGGTTGTGACACGGATGCTCAAGGACGCGGGGTTTGACATCACCATTGCTGCAAACGGTGCCGAGGCGGTCGAGCTGTTCACGGAGGTCCAGCCGGACATTATTCTGATGGATATGATGATGCCGGTGATGGATGGGGTCGAGGCGACGCTAAAAATCCGCGCAATTGAAAGCGCCGCTCAGGCCAGCGGGACAGGCTGCCCTATCATCGCCCTGACCGCCAATGCGCTGGACTCTCATCGTGACAAATGCCTGGCCGCAGGCATGGATGATTTCCTCAGCAAGCCAATCAACAAACAGGCCCTGCTTGCGGCGATTTACAAATGGAGCCAACCGCACAGTGGCGCCACGACTGAGCTCTGGCTGCGGCAAAACTGATGCTTTGGTGGTGGCACTAGCGGCTCTGGGCTGATGCGGCCCGCAGTTGGCGGTAGACAAGGCTGACGAGATTGGTCAGGGCAAAAAGCACTGCGGCAAAGCAGACAATTGTTGGCCCGGTGGGGGTGTCGAGCATAAAGGACAGCTGCAGACCGGCAAGGGCCGAGAGAGCACCGATCCCCACGGCGATGGTGGCCATGCGCTCTGGCGTTGCAGCAAAGGGGCGGGCAGCGGCAGCGGGGATCAGCAACAGGGCTGAAATCAACAACACACCCACCACCTTGATGGCGGTGGCGACAACCAGGGCCAGAGCAATGGTCAGGACCAGCTGTTCGCGCTTGGGGTTGATCCCCGCCGCATAGGCCAGATCCGGGCTGAGCGTGGCGGTTAGCAGGGCAGACCATCTGGCCCAAAGCAGCAGCAGAACCAGCGCCGCGCCGCCCCAGATCACCGCAAGGTCCATCCGGCTTACTGCAAGTATATCACCAAACAGATAGGCCATCAGATCAATGCGGATCCCCTGCAAAAAGGAGACCGCCACCAGCCCAAAGGCCAGCGAGGAATGCGCCAGAACCCCCAGCAGGGTATCCATGGCAAAGCCGCGTCCGCTCAGGCTGGAGACCGCGGTGGCCATCAACAGGGCAACAATCAGCACCCCGGCAAAGATTGGCACCTGAAACCCCAATGCCAGCGCCACGCCCAGAATTGAGGCATGGGCGGTGGCATCGCCAAAATAGGCCATGCGGCGCCAGACCACAAAGCAGCCCAAAGGGGCAGCGGCAACGGCAACGCCGGTTCCGGCCAAGGCGGCGCGCAGCAGAAAGCTGTCCAACAGGGGAATCATCCTCGGGCCTCTTCGGTAACATCTGGGGTTTGGGAAAGAACCACATCTTTGCCGTGATCATGGCCGCAACTGTGGTCGTGGCTGTGATTGTGTTCATGGCGATACAGCGCCAATGCGCCCTGGGTGCCGCTGCCAAACAGGGCGCGATACTCCGGGGCCGAGGCCACATGTTCCGGCTCTCCCTCACAGCAGATGTGACCATTAAGGCAAATCACCCGGTCCGAGGCCGCCATCACCACATGCAGCTCGTGGCTGACCATCAAAATGGCGCAGCCCAGAGTTTCGCGCAGGGTTTCGATCTGTTGATAAAAGGCCGCCGATCCAGGTTGGTCCAGCCCCTGTGTTGCCTCGTCCAGAATCAACAGCTGTGGTTTGCACAGCAGTGCCCGCGCCAGCAAGACACGCTGGAACTGGCCGCCCGACAGATCGGCCATTTGGCGGCTGGACAATTGCCCGGCCCCGGCCTGTTGCAAGGCCTCGACAGCCTGTTGATCTGACACCCTGTCGGGTAGGCTGAGGAAACGACGCACTGTCATTGGCAGGGTTGGGTCGATATGCAGTTTTTGTGGCACATAGCCGATGCGCAGGTCCGGGCTGCGGGTCACGCTACCTTGGCTGGGCATCTGGGCGCCAATGACGCTGCGCAACAGGGTCGATTTGCCTGAACCATTGGGGCCGACGATAGTGACGATCTCCCCCGGGGCGATGCCAAAGGTCACGTTTGACAGCACTGTGTTGCCACCATAGGTGACGGAGAGATTCTGTAGTGCAATCAGATGCATTTATCTGCGGCTTTTTGGCATTTGGGGCATAGGCCTTCGGCTTCGACCACCGTGCGCTCGATCTGAAACCCAGCATCGCGCGCGGCTTGACCCAATTGGCCCTTTGTTGGAATGGTCCGGGCCTCAGCCACGGATTTACACAGCCGACAAATCATAAAAACCGGGGCGTGGTCTTCGCCGGGGTGGGTGCAGGCAATAAAGGCATTCAGGCGCTCAATCTTATGGGCAAACCCATTGGTCACAAGAAAATCCAACGCCCGGTAGGCGACGGGAGGTTGCGAGCCGAGCCCTTCTTCGCGCAGCCGGTCGAGGATTTCATAGGCGCCCAGGGCGCGGTGCTCTTGCAGCAGAATTTCCAGGACTCGTTTGCGGACCGGCGTAAATTGTAGCCCCTGTGCTTTGCACTGGCTATCAACCGCGTCGATGCAGCTGACAATGCAGCTGGTGTGATCATGGGCTTCAAAGCCGATGGATTCCATAGTCTGTGGCCTCCGCTGACAGGGCTGATGTCTGGGGTGAATGAACTTGGCCCTTGATATGTTATGATATGACGTTTAACAAGCCGTGAGATGTTATAAAATCACATGAGAGATCCCATGCTAAAAACCTCCCTGACTTCTGCTGCCGCCCTTTTGGGGTTTGCCGGTCTTTCCATGGCAGATGTGCCTAAGGTGGCAACCGATATTGCTCCTGTGCATGGTTTGGTCGCGCGGGTCATGCAGGGGGTGGGAGAGCCCAGTCTGGTGGTGCCGGTTGGTGCTTCGCCACATGATCACTCCATGCGTCCCTCCGAAGCCTTGGCCCTGTCGCAGGCAGATTTGGTCTTTTGGGTGGGAGAGGCGTTGACGCCCTGGCTGGAGGGCGCCGTTGAAGAGCTGGCCAAGGATGCGCAGGTTGTGGAGCTTATGGCCCTGGAAGGCGGCCTGGCGTTGCCATTCCGTCAGGGGGTGGGTTTTGAGGCCCATGATCATGGCGATGACCATGACGAACATGACGACCATGGCCACACTGCAGAGGCGCATGAGGAACACGCCGAGAGCGATCACGCCCATGATCATGAACACGACCATGATGAGGGGCATGAGGAGGGGCATGCGCATGAAGAAGATCACCACGGGCATGATCATGACGGTCTGGACCCCCACGTCTGGCTCGCCCCCGAAAACGCGAAACTATGGTTGGATGTGATCGCGGCAGAGCTTGCGGCGCTGGATGGGGAAAATGCGGCCGCCTATGCCGCCAATGCCGCGGCGGGAAAGGTGGAAATTCAACAGGTCCAGGCAGAGATCAAAGCCAGCCTGGGCGCTGTCCGCGATGGCGGCTTTGTGGTGTTCCACGATGCCTATCAGTATTTCGAGCACAGCTTTGACATCCAGGCCGCTGGTGCAATCGCCTTGAGTGATGCCTCTGATCCAAGTCCGGCCCGGATCGCAGAGATTCAGCAGGTTGTGGCGCAGAAACAGGTCTCTTGTGTCTTTTCAGAGCCGCAGTTCAACCCGGACCTTGTGGCAACTGTCCTGGAAGGCAGCGGTGCAAAAACAGTGGTCATTGATCCGATGGGAACGGGTTTGGAACATGGTGCGGGTTTCTACCCTGCGTTGTTGAAAGAGCTGGGTGCTGCAATGGCCGACTGTTACTGAGATCAAACCGACCTGCAAACAGGTGCGTTTC
The DNA here is from genome assembly GCA_025163595.1 of Phaeobacter sp. G2. Taxonomy (NCBI): domain Bacteria; kingdom Pseudomonadati; phylum Pseudomonadota; class Alphaproteobacteria; order Rhodobacterales; family Roseobacteraceae; genus Phaeobacter; species Phaeobacter sp. G2. The sequence goes on along the minus strand of CP104105.1, from coordinate 104,513 downwards.
AAAAGGGCTGGAGGCAACTCTGGCCCTTTTGTGTTTCAGGCGTGCTTCAGATCCGATCTTTGACCAGATGCGTGAGCGTGGCCCCGGTTTCGTAATAGGCGCCGCGCAGGCCGGCAAAAGGCAGGCTGTGGTCTGCTGTGGCGGGCAATGGCAGGCGGCTTTCATCGCCTGAAATCAGCGCTTCGGCGATTTGCTGACCAAAAAGCGTTCCCGGTCCAATGCCGCGCCCCGAATATCCGAAGCTGACATAGCCCCCCTGCAGCTTTTTGATCTTTGGCAGGTATTCGCGGGTCATGGCGATGCGGCCAAACCACTGACTTTCCAGTTTTGCTCCGGCGAGTGCCGGAAAGACAGCGGCCAGTTTCCGCGCCAGCCAGTTTTGGTGAATGCCGCTGCCAAAATGGTCCAGTGCGCCCATGGCGCCAATGACCAGACGCCCCTGTTGGTCCATCCGCCAAGAGGACATCACCAGGGCAGAGTCCCAGCAGCCTTCGAGGCCCGGCAGGATCTGTTCTTGTTGGGCTGCCGTAAGCGGCGCTGTTGCACCTTGGAAATAATGCACAGGCACAATCGCCGGGGCGTCATAACCGGTCATCGCACGGGCATAGCCATTTGTGGCCATCATCAGATGTTTGGCGCGGATGCTTCCTGTGGGGGTGGTAACCAGCCAGCTGTCCTTGTCACGGCTGATTGCGGTGGCGGGGGTTTGGTCGTGGAGTTGCGCGCCAGCTTCGATGGCGGCGCGGGCCAGACCGCGGACAAATCCCAGCGGCTGGATAGTGCCGGCGCGGGGGTCAAACAAGGCGCCATGGACGGCCTTGCTGCCGACACGGGCCTGAGCCTGGCTTGCCTCCAGCAGCTGAACCGGCGCGCCAATGGCCTGCAGCTGGTCGGCACGGCGTTGCAGATCCTGCATGCCGCTGGGGGCGTGGGCGCAGTGCAGGGTACCATTGCGCACTGGCTCGCAGGCGATGTTGTGACGCTCGATCAATCCGTAAACCAGATCCGGTGCCTTCCCCAGTGCCTGTGACAGCCGGTTGCCAACCTCTGCACCAAGGCGGGCATTGATATCTTCCGGCGGCAACCAGAGCCCGGCGTTACACAGGCCGACATTGCGCCCCGACCCACCATGGCCAAAGACCTCTGCCTCGATCAGATGCACGGAGGCGCCCATTTCTGCGGCCTTCAGGGCAGCGGAACAGCCAGTATAGCCGCCACCGATCACCACCAGATCTGCCGTCACCTCCCCGGTCAAAACCGAGGAGGCGGGGTGTTCCTGGCAGGTCTGGTGCCAGAGGCTAGAGGTCAGGTCAGATGTCAAATTTAATTCCCTGTGCAAGCGGCAGTTCCCGCGAGTAGTTCACGGTATTGGTCTGGCGGCGCATATAGCCCTTCCAGGCATCAGAGCCGCTTTCCCGTCCGCCGCCGGTTTCCTTTTCACCGCCAAAGGCGCCACCGATTTCGGCGCCAGAGGGACCGATGTTAACATTGGCGATACCGCAATCAGACCCGGCTGCCGAGAGGAAATATTCACTCTCGCGCAGATCCGTCGAGAAGATGCAGGAGCTTAGCCCCTGGGGCACCTCGTTTTGCATCTCAATGGCGTGATCCAGATCCTCATACTTCACCACATAAAGAATCGGAGCAAAGGTTTCGGTGTGCATGATCTGGCTCTGGCTTGGCATCTCCACAATGGCCGGATGGGCATAGGCCGCAGCGCCATGGCTCTCAACCAGGGCCTGTCCGCCACCATGAACAACACCGCCTTCGGTCTTGGCCTGGGTCAAGGCCTTGTCCATCGCCGCCAAGGCCAGGTCATCAATCAGCGGACCCACCAAAGAGCCCTCTGCCAGCGGGTCGCCAATAGGCAGGCCCGCATAGGCCTTGATCAGCCGTGGGATCAGCGCGTCATAGATATCGGCATGGACGATCAGGCGGCGCAGCGAGGTGCAGCGCTGTCCGGCAGTTCCAACCGCAGAAAACACAATGGCGCGCAGGGCCATTTCCAGGTCCGCCGAGGGGGCAACGATCATAGCGTTATTGCCGCCCAGTTCCAGAATGGTGCGGCCCAGTCGCTGGGACATGTCCTGCGCCACGGCCTTACCCATGGGCACCGATCCGGTGGCGGAAATGATCGCAACATCCTTAGAGGCTGTCAGGGCCTCGCCCAGATCCCGTTCACCAATCAGGGTCTGGATCAGGCCTTCTGGGGCTTCCTCGCCAAAGGCGGCAGTGACCCGATCACAGATTTTTTGCACTGCCAGGGCGGTCAGGGGCGTTTTTTCCGAGGGTTTCCAGATTACCGGATCGCCGCAGACCAACGCCAGTGCCGCGTTCCAGCACCAGGGGGCGACCGGGAAGTTGAAGGCGGTGATCACGCCGCAGGTGCCCATGGGGTGCCAGCTTTCGCGCATGGCATGGCCGGGGCGTTCTGACGCAATGGTCAGGCCATAAAGCTGGCGCGACAGGCCGACGGCAAAATCGCAGATGTCGATCATCTCCTGTACTTCGCCGAGGCCTTCCTGATAGATCTTGCCGCATTCCAGCGTCACCAGCCGCCCAAGATTTTCCTTCTCCCGGCGCAGCTCTTCACCAAGCAGACGCACCAGCTCGCCGCGACGGGGAGCGGGGACAAGCCGCCAGGATTTGAAAGCGGCTTTGGCCTTTGCGATCTGCGTCTCTGCATCGGCCAGGCTGTGCGTGGCAATACAGGCGATTTCGCTGCCATCGACAGGGGTTTTGACACTGAGACTGCCGCCGGTCAGCGCGTCTTTGCTAAAACCGGCTGCGGTGAGGATCTGGGAATGAGGCATGGTCCATCCTTTCAAGGAAACTATCTGGCCATGAGCAAATTGCGGGGTTTGGCGCTGGCCGCTCAGGGCATTTTCCTATAAATCACATGGCAAACTTGAAAATGCACATGATACTAAATCCTAAAGCTATGAGGAAAGATCATATGATAGCGCCGCGCCGTTTTTTGCCGTCGATCTCGTCCCTGCTGGCGTTGGAGGCGGTGGACCGTCTGGGCAGCGCCTCGGCGGCGGCTGAGGATTTGAACCTTACCCAAAGTGCAATTAGCCGCCAGCTGAAACAGTTGGAGCAGCAGATGGAGGTGGATTTGATTGCGCGGGATCAGATGCGCATGCAGTTGACCCCGGGCGGGGCAAATTATGCCAAAGAAGCCCGTGTCATCCTGTCCCGGCTGGCGCAGGCCTCGATCAAGCTGCGGGCGAACCCGAATGGCGGCAGTTTGAACCTGTCGATTCTGGCCTCCTTTGGGCTGCATTGGCTGGCGCCTCGCCTGAAGGATTTTGTGGCTCAGCATCCCGGTATCACGGTCAATTTGCAGACCCACAACCTGCCTTTCAGCTTTGAGGCAGGCACGGCGCAGGCGGCCATTCACTATGGCACCCGCGATTGGCGGCGGGTAGAGTATCTGCCCCTGATGCCCAAACATGTGCTGCCGGTCTGCGCCCCTGGGTTTTTGTCTGTGCCCCAGTCTGCGTCCCTTTCCGCGCCGGCGGATTTACTGGGCTACCCGCTGTTGCATCTGGAAACCCATCCGGATTGCTGGGAGCAGTGGTTTGCCCTACATGAGGTTAGTGCCGAGCGGTTGCAGGGCATGTTGTTTGACCAGTCCTCTGCCATGACCCAGGCGGCGGTGCATGGCCTGGGCATTGCCCTGCTGCCGACCTTTCTGGCTGAAAGCGAGATCACGGCGGGCCGGTTGCAGCTGGCAATCTCTGGTGCGCCGGTCTCGCTGGGAGAGTATTTTCTGGTTTGGCCGCCCGACCATGCTGACGATTACCCGCTTATTCAGTTTCGCAATTGGCTGGTGGCGCAGATTGCGACAGAGGAGTTCTGAGATGCGTCTGCCCAGTCTTACCCATCTGCGCTGCTTTGACAGCGCTGCCCGCCATCAGAGCTTTACGGCGGCGGGGGAAGAAATCGGCCTTACCCAAAGTGCTGTCAGCAAGAAGGTGAAAGAGCTGGAAACCGACCTTGGCTTTGCCCTGTTTCAACGGGTGGGGCGCGGTGTGGTGCTGACAGCCGCGGGCGCAGGGCTGGCGGCTGATTTGGCGCAGGATCTTGGGGCGCTGCGCAGTTCGGTGCAAAAGGCGGTGGCCGCGGGGGCAGGGCGCAGTGCCCTGCGGATCGCGGTGTTGCCGACCTTTGCCAACCGTTGGCTGATTCCGCGCCTGCCGGATTTCTTTGCCCGCCATCCAGAGATCGAGCTGAGCCTGTCGACCCGGCTGGAACCCTTTGACTTTGCCCGCGATCCCTTTGACCTGGCGATCCACTATGGCGGCGACAACTGGCCCGGTGCCCGTATGGTCGAGCTGTTTGGCGAGCAGATGGTGCCAATTGCGGCGCCAGAGTTGTTTGCCAGCCATCGGCTGGACAGCATGGAGAGCCTGCCAGAGGTGCCGCTGGTTCATCTGGACAGCCGCAGCGACGCCTGGGGAGATTGGTTTCTTGAGGCCGGGGTGCAGGGCAAGCCGCGCCAGGATGGGCGCTATTTTGATCAGTATTCTATGGTGATTGGCGCCGCCGTTGCTGGGCTGGGTGCTGCTATCGTGCCCTTTGACATGGTCTCTGATGAGCTTGCCTCGGGGGCGCTGCGGCGGTTGCCGGGGCCGGGGCTACGCTCAAACAAGCGGTACTATCTGGTGCGCCCACACGGGGTCGCGGCGGATGCGGTGCAAAAATTCGAGACCTGGATTACCCGGCAGCTGCGGCAGAAAACCGGTGACCTTGCGTAACTTCTCTGGATCCGAACGGGCAGATCTATGCGGTTTTGGAATGAGTTGGGTCCAAGAAGGGGAGTATTTTGCCCGTTGAAGAGGCTTAGGCTTTGGGTCTGAGCGTCGGGTGTTGGATCCCGACGCCTGTGCTCTCAGCTGTAGGACCCTATCCATGTCAGAGTTTCGCAAGGCCAGCCGTATTGATGCCATCGAGGTATCAGAGATTTTGCAAATTGGCGCGCGCGCTGCAGAGTTGAAAGAGCAGGGGCGGCCGGTGATCGTCCTGGGGGCGGGGGAGCCGGATTTTGACACCCCGGATGCGATCAAACAGGCGGCTGTTGATGCGATCAGGGCCGGAGAGACCAAATATACTGCCCTGGGCGGCACTACAGCGTTGAAACAGGCGATCAGCGCCAAATTCAGCCGCGACCATGGGTTGGACTATGGGCTGGATGAAATCATCGTCTCAACCGGGGCGAAACAGGTGCTCTACAACGCCTTCATGGCCAGTCTTGAACCGGGCGATGAGGTGATTGTTCCAGCCCCTTACTGGACTTCTTATGTGGATATCATTGCCCTTGCCGGGGGCAAACCGGTGCTGGTGCCCTGCGAGGCTGAGACCGGCTTTCGGATGACCCCGGCGCAGTTGCAACAGGCGCTGACGCCGCGCACTCGCTGGGTTTTGTTCAATTCGCCCTCGAACCCCTCTGGCGCGGCCTATGGGGCCAAGGACTACGCGCCCCTGCTGCAAATCTTGCTGCAGCATCCGGATGTCTGGATCATGGCCGATGATATGTACGAGCATATCACCTATGAGGGGTTTGACTTTGCCACCCCGGCAGCGGTTGAGCCGCGATTGAAATCGCGCTGCCTGACCATCAACGGAGTGTCCAAGGCCTATGCCATGACCGGCTGGCGCATTGGCTATGCGGGCGGCCCCGCTGCGCTGATTTCTGCGATGGCGGTGATTCAGGGGCAGTCGACCTCCTGTGCCTCGTCTGTGTCCCAGGCGGCAGCAGTGGCGGCGCTGAACGGCTCACAACAGATTCTGTCAGAGCGGCGCAGCAGCTTTCAGGCCCGCCGTGATCTGGTGGTTGATGGGCTCAACGCCCTGGACGGGATCAGCTGCCCACGCCCTGAAGGCGCCTTTTACACCTTTGCCAGTTGCGCCGGTGTTCTGGGGCGCCGCACACTAGGGGGTGAAATTCTGGAAACGGATGCGGATTTTTGCGCCTATGTGCTGGAACAGCATGATGTTGCCATGGTGCCGGGGCGGGCCTTTGGCCTGTCGCCCTATTTCCGCATTTCCTACGCCACCAGCACCGCAGAGCTGCGCGAGGCCCTGGCGCGACTGGCGCGGGCGGTGGATCAGCTGCGCTGAAAATCCGGGGCGGTTTATAGCTGCTTTTGCATCAGAATGAGGTCCAGCCATTGGCCCCATTTGTGCCCGACCTGAGGCATAAGACCTGTGCGGGTGAACCCGATGGCACTGTGAAACCCGACTGCCTTTGGATTGGCGCTGCTGATGCCAGCCACCAGCACATGTACCTCCCTGGCGCGGGCGGCCTCTTCCAGCTGGGCCATCAAGGCCCGTCCCAGCCCTCGCCCCTGTGCTTCGGGCAGCAGTTGGATTGAGTGTTCCTGGGTGTGGCGATACCCGGGGCCAGAGCGAAAGGCCCCGTAGGTGGCAAAGCCAAGGGCACGGCCATCACGCTCTGCCAGTAAGAACGGTTTGGGGTCCTCTTGCAGCCGCGTGGCGATTTCTTCGGGCCGACGCTCCTGTGTGGTAAAGGTAAATAAGGTGTCGCGGATCAATGTGTTGGCAATAGCGGCAATGCTGGCGGCGTCCTGCGGCTGGGCCTGGCGAATTTGTACGGGCATTGTCGGGCAGTCCTTGGGGGATCAAAAAGTCAGAGTAATCGGACCATGGCGGGACACAAATCACAAGCGGCGCCTGCGGCGAATTTTTAGGCGCAGCGATGTCTTTTGCACTTAAAGCAATTGAACTTGGCGAGGGCGGGCTTCAAAGATGGGGCACCCAAAGCAAGGAGCCAGAGAGATGCACCGCAACGACATGAAACCAGCGACGATAGCGGCCCAAGCCGCAGGCGCGATTGACATGGCCAGTGGTGGTGTGGTGCCGCCTTTGCAGCCCTCCACCACCTTTGTGCGGGACCGGGACTATCAGCTGGTCAATGAGGGTAACGTCTACCTGCGTTCCCATAATGAGGCGGTGCGGCTTGGCGAAGACATTCTGTCCCGCCTTGAGGGCGCAGCGGATACTCAGCTGTTTCCATCGGGTATGGCAGCCATCGCGGCGGTGTTTCGCACGGTGCCCAATGGCGGTGCGGTGATTGTGCAGTCGGGCATCTATTGGGGCACCACCAAATGGATCCGCGATTTTTGTGTGCGCCGTGACATTACTCTACACGAGGTTGAGGCCAGCGATACGGCGGCTTTGCAGGCGCTCTGCGCGGCGCAGCAGGCGCAGCTCTTGTTTATCGAGACGCCCTCAAACCCCTGGCTGAAAACCGTCGATATCAAAGCGGCTAAAGCCTGCGCGCAGAGTGCTGGCGCCAGTCTGGTTGTGGACAGCACCGCTGCGACCCCGCTGCTGACCCGGCCACTGGAGATGGGGGCGGATATCGTCATGCATTCCGCCACCAAGGTGATCAATGGTCACTCCGATGTGCTGGGCGGGGTGCTGAGCACCCGCGCACGCACCCCGCTCTGGGAGGCGATCTGCATGGATCGCAATGAGGCCGGCGCTGTGATGGGTCCTTTTGAGGCCTGGCTATTGGTGCGCAGCATGCGCACGCTGCCGTTGCGGGTGGAAAAGATGTGCGCCAATGCCATGGCGGTCGCGGAGTTTCTCAGCCAACACCCAGAGGTCGAAGATGTGCTGTACCCCGGCTTGCCCAGCCACCCGGGTCACGCGCTGGCCAGCCGCCAAATGACCGGAGGCTATGGGTTCCTGATGTCTTTTCTGGTCAAAGGTGGTCGCGAGGCGGCGCTGGCGGTGGCAGGGCGGTTGAACCTGTTTCATCGCGCGACTTCGCTTGGTGGGGTAGAAAGCCTGGTGGAACATCGCCACACCATTGAGCCCCATACCGGTATCCCGGAAAACCTGCTGCGGATCTCCATCGGGATTGAAGACGTGGATGATTTGATTTCGGACCTCAATCAGGCCTTGCTGGGGTAGGGCCTCCTACAGGCACGGTGGCATGAGGCGCTTGTTAAGCCGGGCCTCGTTTCAAATAAATCTAGGAACGGCCTGGCGGTGCACCACATTGGCCATCATCGCCGCCAGGGTTGTCAGATCATAGACCGGGCGCTGTAGCGCTGCCTGTAACTGTTGGGCATAGGGGGGGCCGCAACCCCGACCAGATGCGTTGGTGTCAGGCTGTGCTTTGAGGCCATGCTCACTCCCCCGCCATGGGCGACCCTTGTCGCGGCTGGGGGCCGAATTCCATGAGCTTTGGAGCGCATGGGTCAAAGACTGCGTTGACATTGTCCGCTGCGACGCCGGAATAGACCTGCTTTTAGCAGGCCCGGACGCCCATCTGGATGATCTGGCTGCCCTTGATTTTGTAGATGCTGTTGATCCGCTTACGACCCGTCTGCAGGTACCAGGCGTTCAACTGCTGCGGATAGCTGGCGGCAATGAGGCGGCCTGCGGTGCCGGTTTTTGCGAATGGAACCACGCGTTTTGCTCGCTCGCTCATAACTTACTCCTCGCAGTAAAATCTGTGTTGGAGGTCAGAGCTAGAGAGGTGGAATGCGCAGCTCGGGCACAAGATGTGGCGAAAAACGGGTGCTTTTTTCAAATTGATAAGGGTTATTGACGAAGTGTTACTACCCCTGCAGGTGGCTAAACTTCCGCTCAGAAATATTAATGTTTTTCTGATGGTTAACAGGAAAATTTTAGCTTTGAAAGCGCAGTGGTTTTGCGCATTTTCCAGTCTTGACGGCCGTCAACCTCGCAAGCTGCGGGGCCGAGGTTGATCTTGGCGGGTTAAAATAACATAATCCAGATTATTGGATTAAAGTGTGCCGCCGCAAAGCAGCAATGTGACCCTTCGGCAAAGCTGACGTATCACTCTTCCCGCATAAGGCAGTCGGGGTTGTTTTAATCCCCTGACAGTTCAGAATGGATTTGCCATCAAGCGACTTATCAATCTTGCGCGAAATCCTCGATAAGGAGGAACCGTTCCCAAATAATCTGCATGTCCGATGAAAATCCGCTGTTCCGTTCAAAGTAGCCACGATGCCCTGCGCGCCAACCATCCAGACTTTCATCCTCGCCCTCGGCAAGAGCCATGTCTTCGGTCACTTCATCGAACCTGCACTGGATCACCTCAACGGTCTCGATCACAAGAGCTGGAGTGCCGTCCCAGTTGAGACAAATATCGCGCCGGCCGATTTCGGGGGAAGGTTCGCCGTTCTGGAACTCGTGCAGCGCGCTACAGGTTGCCATTTTCTTTCCATTCCGCACCAAGGACAGCAATGCGCTGCATAAAGCGGGAGTATCGCCAAACTTGAATGTCTGGGCCGATGGGTACCGCAGTTTCAACGCTCCTAAGTCTTCGTGCATATTATTTCTTCCTTCTCCAAGCCCGCGAACCCCACATCATCTTTCATAAACTATTCATAATATTAGGTGCTTAGCCTGGTTTCCTCTATTCAGTCTTCGCAGGTAGAGCCGATGGCGGCGCCGCCCACAAGGCTTTTCAATCCTTTGTAGTTTGAGGTCTACCAGTCTTTAAGGTCTACGGGCCGCCAAGCCGTGTGTGCGGATCGGGGTCTTGACCCCGGGAGTTCTGAAAACAATCGCAGATCGGAAAAATAGCAAGGAAATTACTTGCGAAAGGGGTGGATATTGATGCCCAGCTTGCAAGGTTCCGGGTAAATTCAGAGGTGCAACGGGGATCTTTCTATGGGCGAATTTGACAAAGTCTTGACGGCGCTACGACGGCAGTTTCACCAACAGCCAGAGCTTGGCTTTGCTGAGCATCGCACCAAGGCCTGCGTTGCGGAGCGGCTGCGGCAGTTGGGACTTGAGGTCTATGAAGGTGTCGGCGTCATTGGTGTACTGAAATCGGGTGGCGGCAACCGTGCGATTGGGTTGCGGGCCGATATGGACGCCCTGCCTATTCACGAAATCGCAGATCATGATTACGTCTCGCAAAACGCTGGGGTCATGCATGCCTGCGGCCATGATGGTCATATGACCATGCTCTTGGGCGCGGCGGAAATCTTGGCGCAGAGCCGCGATTTTGAGGGCACCGTCGTGTTCATTTTTCAACCAAATGAGGAGCACGGGTTAGGGGCGCAGGCGATGATCGCCGAAGGTTTTCTGGAGCGGTTTGAACTGGAAGAAATCTATGCCATTCACAATCTGCCTGGTGCGCCTGTGGGGCAGGTTTCGACCCGTCCGGGGCAGATTTGCGCCAGCGAAAGCCTGTTTGAGATTACACTAAAGGGTCAGGGTGGGCATGCCTCGATGCCCCATGTTGGGGTGGATGTTATCACTGTGGGCGCGGAAATGGTTCTGGCCCTGCAAACGATTGTGTCCCGCAAACTGGCACCCTCCTCTGGGGCGGTGGTTTCGGTCACCGAATTCATCACCGATGGACAGCGAAACGTGCTGCCCGGTCTGGCGCGGCTCAAGGGCGATGTGCGGGCTCGCCTGCCGCAAGACCGTCTGGCGCTGGAGCGCTTCATGCGCCAGATCACCCGTGGCATCGCAGCCGCCCATGGCATTACCGTCGAGATGAGCTTTGATACGGAGTTCATTGAAACCCTGAATGCCAAAACCCCGACAGAGGCCGTGGTGCGGGTGGCGCGGGCGCTCCAGCTGGAGACGGTCGCCGATCGTCCCCCCATGAGCTTTTCTGAGGATTTTGCCCATTTCAGTGCAGCTATACCCGGCTGTTTTCTGTTGCTGGGCAACGGAGAAAGCGGCGCCCATGGCCAGCCGCTGCATTCCGCTGACTATGATTTTAACGATGCGCTGTTGCCGATTGGAGCTGCCTTCTGGGCAGAGCTGGTCCGTGACCGTCTCCCTAGCCGAAAGACCGCCAATGTTTGATTTTCCTTCTGTCGCAAAACTAGGACATGTTGCAGCCAGAAAACGCGATGGCGATGCCGTGGAGCGGGTTTTGTCGCGTCAGGACTTTGCCACCTCCCGCGCCGAAATCACCCAGTGGCAGGGCTACCAGCCGACGCCATTGGTCTCGCTCACGGCGCTGGCCGCAAAGATCGGCGTTGGGGGCATTCTGTATAAGGATGAAGGTCCCCGGTTTGGGTTGGGCAGTTTCAAGGCGCTTGGCGGATCTTATGCAGCGCAGCGGGTGCTGCAGCGGCAGATCTCGGCGCGTTTGGGGCATGAGGTCTCGTTGGAGGATATCCGAACCGGAACTTACAGATCCGAGGCGGCTGAGATCACGCTGGTTTCGGCCACGGATGGAAATCATGGACGCTCGCTGGCCTGGGGCTGTCAGCGCTTTGGCGCGCCCTGCCGGATCTATATCCATGCGGAGGTGAGCGAGGGTCGCGCCCAGGCAATGCGCGATCTGGGTGCCGACGTGATCCGTATCGCGGGCGATTATGACGCGTCGGTGATTTTGGCCAAGCAAGAGGCGGCGGACAACGGCTGGTTTGTGGTCTCTGATACCTCTTGGGAGGGGTATTCCCAGCCGCCGCGCGACGTGATGGCGGGCTATGGTGTGATGACCCAGGAGATCTGCGACAGCCTGAAACAGGCGCCGACCCACGTGTTCCTGCAAGGCGGTGTTGGCGGGCTGGCGGCGGGGGTTGTTGCAGGCTTGCGGCAACACTGGGGCGCACAGGCTCCTCGGGTGGTGATTGTTGAACCCGAATTGGCGGCCTGCTTGTTTGAGAGTGGCCGCACCGGAGAGGCCACTACTTTTGCCATTGAAACAGAAACCTTGATGGCGGGTCTGTCCTGCGGTGAGCCCTCGGGCATGGCCTGGGAAATCCTGTCCGAGGAGGTTTCGGATTTTCTGACAATCCCCGAGAGTCTGGTGGCCCCCTCGGTGCGTCTGTTGGCGCGCCCCCTGCCCGGGGATACGGCGATTGAGGCTGGCGAAAGCGCTATTGCCGGCCTGGCAGCGCTGATCGCGGCGCGCGAGGACGCGGACCTGTCGCGAAAGCTGGGGCTGACGGGGGAGGCGCGGGTGTTGTTGATTGGCTCCGAAGGCGTCACCGACCCTGCCATTTTTGCCCAGATCATGGGGGAAAGTGATGCTACTTAAGGCACCAGAACGCGGTTTTGAGCTGGCAGAATTTGAGGCCCGGACGCAAAAGGCGCAGGCGCTGATGGCGGAGCAGCACCTGGAAGGTCTGTTGCTGATGAGCGAAGCAGATGTGCGCTATTTCAGCGGCTTTCACACCCTGTTTTGGCAAAGCCCCACGCGGCCCTGGTTTTTGTTTGTCCCGGCAGCAGGAAAACCCATCGCGGTGATCCCTGAGATTGGCGCCGCGTTGATGCGGCAAACCTGGATCGAAGATATCCGCACCTGGAGCGCGCCTGCCCCGCAGGATGATGGCATCAGCCTGCTGCGCGATCTCCTGGCGCCCTTGGCGCAGCGCAATGCCCGCCTTGGGATCCTAAAGGGCCACGAGACCGCGCTGCGGATGCCTTTGGGAGATTGGGAACGGCTGATGCAGGCCCTGCCGGGACTACAGCTGGCGGATGCGACGGGCTTGGTCCAGGGGCTGCGGATGGTGAAATCCGCGGCGGAGATCGACAAACTGGCCCATATTTGCGCCATTGGCTCTGCCAGTTTTGACCAGGTGCCAGCGCAGGTTTCGCAGGGTATGCCGCTGGAAGAGGTGTTTCGCACCTTTCGCCGCGAAGCCCTGGCGCAAGGCGCGGATGATCTGCCCTACCTGGTGGGCGGCGCCGGCCCCGGAGGCTATATTGACGTGATCTCGCCACCGTCACGTCGGCCGTTGCAGGCGGGCGATGTCTTGATGCTGGACACTGGTGCCACCTGGGATGGCTATTTCTGCGACTTTGACCGCAACTTTGCCATTGGATCAGCAGATGCCGCCGCCTGTCGTGCCTATGATGTGTTGTGGCGGGCCACCGAAGCGGGACTTGCGGCAGCACGACCCGGCAATAGTTGCCGGGATTTGTTTCTGGCCATGCAAGGCGTGATTGCAGAGCTGGACGATCAGGGGGGCGATATTGGCCGACTGGGACATGGGCTGGGGATGCAACTGACAGAACAGCCCTCGCATGCGAGTTTTGACCAAACCGAGCTGCAGGCCGGCATGGTGCTGACGCTGGAGCCCTCGCTGTGCTACGGGAACAGTCTGATCATGGTACATGAGGAAAACATCGTCATTCGACCGCAGGGGGCGGAGCTGCTAACCACCCGCGCCGCGCCGGAATTGCCGGTGATCTGATCGCAATCCACTGGGTCAAAGCGCAAAAACGGGTTGTTCTTTGACCGTGTTCTGCGCTTTATCAGCGCATGGACGACAAAGATGTGGAAATACTGAAGCTGATGCAGGGAAACACCCGGCTGACCGCAGATGCCCTGAGCGCCGAGGTTGGCCTGTCGCCGCCTGCGGTGCAAAAGCGGGTTAAGCGGCTGCGCGACTCTGGTGTTATTCAAAGCGAAATCGCGGTCCTGTCTCCGGCCAAACTGGGTCGAGAGATGACAGTGATCGTTGAGGTCGTTTTAGAGCGTGAAAGCCGGATGCATCTGGATGCCTTTAAGCAGCGGATGCGATCAGCGCCCCAGGTACAACAGTGTTATTACACCACTGGTGAGGCTGACTTTATCCTTATCGTGGTTACGAAAGACGTCAAAGAATATGAGGCGTTTACCCAGGAATACTTTTTTGATGAAGCCAATGTCAGCCGGTTCAATACCTCGGTGGTGATGGACCGGGTCAAGGTTTCGTTGGATATTCTTTAACCCCCGTTGGCAGCAAACTTGATTGCCGGACCGGCGGGCACCACCTGAGCATGTCTCAAGCTTTGGGCGCGGAGTTATCCTGCAATGCTACGTGCAGGATCTGCGACAGCCGGGCCTTGTTCATCGGTTTTTGCAAGAAAAAATGACCCTGGCCAGAGAGCGCTTCCAGGGTTGTCTCATCCTGGCTATGGCCTGACATCAAAACCACCTTGATCTGTGGAAAGCGGCGGGCCAGGCGCTTCACAAATTCCACACCGCTTTCGCCACCTGGCAAAACCACATCCGCAAGAATTAGCGCAGGCAGCGTCCCCTGCGAGATCACTCGCATGGCCATGGCCGCATCGCTTGACTCCGTCACGCGGTAGTTGAGTGACTCCAGCATGCCGCGCAGGGTGCTTTGAACCGCGCCGTCGTCTTCCAGCAGGTGGATACTCTCTCCGTTTCCAGTAATCGGAGCCAGTGTTTTTGATCCGGGCTTTGCCGCAGGCTCCTGAGCGGCGCGGGGCAGGAAAAGAGAGGCGCTGGTGCCGGTTCCGGGCTGACTACGCAGGGCGACACCGCCGCCGGATTGCTGTGCAAAGCCATAGACCATGGACAGGCCGAGCCCGCTGCCCTGTCCGGTCTTGCGGGTGGTGAAAAAAGGCTCATAGGCCCGGTTTAGGGTCTCTGATGTCATGCCTTCGCCAGTATCGTGCACCAGGATTTCAACATAATTCCCAGGCTGTAAACTGTGCTCACCCCCTGGTAGAGGGAGGGGGGCAGTAATCTGGTGGTTCTGACAGGAGATCTCTACCGTGCCGCCCCGCGGCATGGCATCGCGGGCGTTGCACGCGAGGTGCAGGATTGCGCTTTCCACCTGCGTGACATCGGCGTGAACGGACCATGTCTCGTCGGCTATCTTGGTTTCGATACAGATGCCGTCTCCGAGGTTTTGTAACAGGGTATTGTTCATGCTGGCGATCAGCTTGGACAGGTCCACTGGTGTGGGGCGAAGGGTCTGCCTGCGGGAATAGGCCAGCAGGTGGCGGGTTAGATCGGCGCCGCGCAGGGCGGCCGTTTTGATGGCGGTTATCAGTTCCTGATTGGTGTCCTGGGCCATGTTCAAAAGTTCGGCATTGCCTAGGATAACAGTGAGCAAATTGTTGAAATCATGTGCAATACCGCCAGAAATCTGGCCAATTGCATCGGATCTATGGGCGGCAAGAAGCGAGGCTTCGAGATCTTTTCTTTCGGTGATATCCGTCAGAATACCGGCAGAGCGGGTGGCGCGGCCGTTCGGGTCCGCAATAGATTTGCCTAGGGCATAAAACCAGCGATAATCGCCTGACCCGGTTTTGAGCCGGAATTCCTGCCGAAAGGGCACATCCGGCTCTTGCAGGTGGCGTGTCATTTCAGCCTTAAAAGAGGTGACATCCTCAGGGTGCAGAGTTTTAAGGGCACCGTTTTCGGCGGTCCTGTCTAGAAAGGTGTCAGCGTCAAAATCGGGTTCAAGCTCCAGTGCCTGCAGAAAACTTGGTGAGAGATAAAGGTGATTGTGCTTTAGATCCCAATCCCAGACTGCCGCGCTCTGAGTGGCCAGGGCATAGCGCTCTTCGCTGGTGTCGAGCCTCCGGGTGCGGTCTTCGACTTTCCGTTCCAGCTGGCCGTTCAGCGTCTGCATTTGCAGTTGCAGGGCATTTTGTTGTGTGACGTCTTCTTCGCTGATGATCGTCGCAAAGGCCCCGGTAATTGGATCCCGTCCGCGCCTGGCCAGAATCCGGTGCACACGCGCGCCATTTTGGGTCCAGACCAGCTCTTCCAGATCCAGGCTTTTGCCGTTGGTGGCCGTTTCCAGCAACTGCACAGCGACATTCGGGTCTTTCAGGCGGCTGGCCATGTCATTGCCGTTTAGGCCTGGTCTCGCGGGGCCATAGCAGGCAAACGCCGCAGGGTTTTGTGCCAGCAATTGCCCCTCGGCGGAAAAGGTGCTGACCATCAATGCCGAGGCTCGGGTCGCTTCCAGGATCCGCAGGGATCCCGCGTCCACGATGCTGTCGACAAATTGTTTAACCTCAATCAAAACAGCATTTGTGCCCTGATTTATGGTGACCGGCAGGAAAGACAGGATGACGCTTTTGGGTTCGTCATTGGGGTAAAGCGTCCATGTGTCCTGGATACGTTTTTGGCCAGGCCCATTGCGTACGACCTGCCGTAATCGGGTGCGCACCATGTCGCTGTCCATGGAAAAATCACGCTGTAGCAGGTCGTCCAGGCTTTCGGCTTCCCAAAACAATATGCCAGCCGCGTTTGCCCACCAGATCTTATGATTGTCGACGTCAAAGACCCAAATCGGCGTGGCCAATTGCTCAAAATGACCCAAGCTGTCTTGAGTCGCAAAATGTGAGACTGCGCAAGAACTCTTCATACTGACTAAAGTACCATGGCTAAAAACTGAAGCAGTTGTACACTTCTGTTCTTTTCAACCCAAGCAAATTTGACACCCTTAGGCGTTTCCTGACCTGCGGCAGTTTGTTTATGGCGCGTCGTGGGCAGTTTTGACCCGGTAAGCGGTCGCTTTTGCCCAGCTGGCGCGCCTATACAGGCAGACAAAAAGGCCTTATGATTGTGCTTAAATAAGAAGGCGCAGAGCTTATGAAGGCAACATTCCGGGACGTCAAAGCGGATATCATGGGCAAGATTGTCTCGGGAGAATGGGCCCCCGGGGGGC
Organism: Phaeobacter sp. G2; assembly: GCA_025163595.1. Classification (NCBI taxonomy): domain Bacteria; kingdom Pseudomonadati; phylum Pseudomonadota; class Alphaproteobacteria; order Rhodobacterales; family Roseobacteraceae; genus Phaeobacter; species Phaeobacter sp. G2. Next base: position 88,107 of record CP104105.1, on the reverse strand, counting down.
TGGTGCCCAATGAGCTGGATCTGGCCGAGAGCTATGGCTGCGCCCGCGCCACCGTCAACCGTGCCATGCGGGAATTGGCGGACGAAGGCGTGGTCGAGCGCCGCCGCAAGGCGGGCACCCGTGTTCGTATGGCGCCGCTGCGCCAGGCCCGGTTTTCCATTCCCATCGTTCGCGCCGAGATCGAAGGCCAGAACTCTACCTACCGCTATGCGCTGATCAGCCGGGCGGTGATGGACGCGCCCCATTGGCTGCGCGCGCGTCTACAACTGGCGCAGGGCGCATCGGTGCTACACCTGACCTGCATGCATTATGCAGATGGGCTACCCTACCAGTTTGAGGATCGCTGGATTTCATTGTCGATATTGCCCCAGGCAGGCGATGCGGATTTCAGCGAGCTGGGACCAAATGAATGGCTGGTTTCAACGGTGCCATTTTCCGATGCCGAAATTGCCTTTTCTGCGACCGCGGCGACGGCGGATCTGGCAGAGTTCCTGAGTTGTACACAAGGCGAGGCCCTGTTCATGGTCGAGCGCTCGACCTGGCTCAAGGGAGAGGCGATCACCTTTGTGCGCCAGACCTTCCGTCCCGGTCACCGGATGACGACGCGGTACTAAACCGCGCCGCCTGTTTGCTATTTCTGGTGCTATTTCAAAATGCCCGGTAAGCGCAAATTATGGACGCGGGCGCAGGTCTTGGCCTCCTCATAGCCGGCATCTGCATGGCGCATCACACCCGAGGCCGGATCGTTCCACAACACGCGTTCCAGCCGTTTGGCGGCCGCGTCCGTACCATCGGCGCAGATCACCACACCGGAGTGCTGGGAAAAACCCATGCCGACGCCGCCGCCGTGGTGCAGTGAAACCCAGGTGGCCCCCGACGCCGTATTGGTCAGCGCGTTCAACAGCGGCCAGTCCGACACCGCGTCCGAGCCATCCATCATTGCTTCGGTCTCGCGGTTGGGGGAGGCCACCGAGCCAGAGTCCAGGTGGTCGCGGCCAATCACCACCGGCGCGCTCAGCTCGCCATTTTTGACCATCTCGTTAAAGGCCAGCCCCGCCCTGTGGCGATCGCCCAGACCGATCCAGCAAATTCGCGCGGGCAAGCCCTGAAAGGCAATGCGCTCCTGCGCCATATCGAGCCAGTTGTGCAGATGGGTGTTGTCCGGAAACAGCTCTTTCATCTTGGCGTCGGTTTTGCGGATGTCTTCGGGATCACCGGACAGGGCCACCCAGCGGAAGGGGCCGACGCCGCGACAAAACAGGGGTCGGATATAGGCGGGTACAAAGCCGGGGAAATCAAAGGCGTTCTCCAGCCCTTCCTCCAGGGCCATCTGACGGATATTGTTGCCGTAATCCACGGTGGGAATACCCATGGCATGGAATTTGCACATGGCCTCTACCTGCACCCGCATCGAGGCCCGCGCCGCCTGTTCCACTGCTTTTGGATCGCTTTCGCGCCGGGCTTTCCACTCTGCCATGGTCCAGCCCTGGGGCAGGTAGCCGTTGACCGGATCATGGGCCGAGGTCTGGTCGGTAACCAAATCAGGCCGCATGCCGCCGGTCTCGCTGCGGCGCAGCAGTTCGGGGAAGATATCGGCGGCGTTGCCCAGCAGGCCGACAGTTTTTGCCTCACCCGCTGCGGTCCAACGGGCGATCATTTCCAGGGCCTCGTCCAGGCTGTCGGCCTTTTCATCCAGATATCTGGTGCGCAGGCGGAAATCGATGCTGTCAGGATTACATTCAATTGCCAGACAGCAGGCCCCGGCCATCACAGCCGCCAGTGGCTGGGCGCCGCCCATGCCACCCAGGCCCCCCGTCAGGATCCATTTGCCAGCAAGGTCGCCGCCATAATGCTGACGACCTGCCTCGGCAAAGGTTTCATATGTACCTTGCACGATGCCCTGGGTGCCGATGTAGATCCAGGACCCGGCGGTCATCTGGCCATACATCATCAGGCCCTTTTTATCGAGTTCGTTGAAGTGATCCCAATTGGCCCAATGGGGAACCAGGTTGGAGTTGGCAATCAAAACACGCGGTGCGTCTTCATGGGTTTTGACAATGGCCACCGGCTTGCCCGACTGCACCAGCAAGGTTTCATCGGCTTCCAGATCCTTGAGGCTGTCAACGATAAGGTCAAAATCCGCCCAGGTGCGCGCTGCGCGTCCAATGCCGCCGTAGACCACCAGTTCATGCGGGTTTTCCGCCACATCCGGGTGCAGGTTGTTCATCAGCATGCGCATTGCCGCTTCGGTCAACCAGCTTTTGGCGGTGATCTCCGGGCCGGTGGGTGGGTAGATGTCGCGGGTATTCTTGCGGGGATCGGTCATGTGTTTCCTCCGGTCATCGGTGCCCAGCTGGCCAGGCGGGTGAGAATGGTGTTCAGATGCGCGCGCAGGCGCGTTGCCTTGGCGGCGTCAAAGCTCCAGGGCGCCGTCTCAGCGTTGAGATAGGTGCTTTGCGCAAGTTCCATCTGGATAGCGTGCAGCCCTTCCTCTGGGCGACCATAGTGCCGGGTGGTCCAGCCGCCCTTGAAACGTCCGTTCAAAACAGAGCTGTAGCCCTCTGCCGCGGCGCAGGCGGTGACCACGATGTCCTCGATGGCGGGATCGCAGGTCGTTCCCATATTGGTGCCGGTGTTGAAATCCGGCAGGGTGCCGTCTAACAGGAAGGGGATGGTGCTGCGGATCGAGTGGCAATCATAGAGAATGGCAAAGCCATGCTGGGCCTTTGCCCGTTCCAGCGCGGCCGCTAGGGCGGCATGATAGGGCGCATGATAGGCCTGACGGCGGGCTTCGATCTCTGCTGCACCGGGGTCCTGGTTCCAGATGGGGTGACCGTCAAAATCCGTCAGCGGCACCAGCGTGGTGGTGTTTTGACCAGGATAGAGCGACACCCCCGATGGATCCCGGTTGGCGTCGATGACATAGCGGTGGAAGGTGGCGCGGACGGTGCTTGCCCCCTCTAAAATCCCATCATAGAGCCTGTGAATGTGCCAGTCGGTATCATCCAGCCCCCTGCCCCGTGTGTTCAGCTGTGCCTCTACCTCGGGCGGGACATAGGTGCCTGTATGGGGCAGCCCCAGCACCACGGGGCTGTCGCCGTGGGTGATTTCAACCGGACCTGTCATGTCGACAATTCCGGCATGGGGATCTGGCTGCAGCCGGCAATTTCGCCGCGCATGACCAAGGCCGATGCGGCTTCGATGTCGGGGGCGGTGTAGCGGTCATCGCCAAGCGGTGGCACGGTCTGGCGCAGCTTGGCCATCACCCGTTGCAGCGGCGCACTGGTGGCCAGCGGTGCGCGGAACTCGACGCCCTGGGTGGCGCAAAGCAGCTCCACCCCGAGGATGCGTTCCAGGTTCACCAGCATCTGCCCCAACCGGCGCGCCCCGTGGGCGGCCATTGAAACGTGATCTTCCTGATTGGCAGAGGTCGGCGTGCTGTCGGTGACGCAGGGATTGGCCAGGTGTTTGTTCTCGCTCATTAGCGCCGCCGTGGTGACCTCGGCGATCATATAACCCGAGTTGAGGCCGGGGTTGGGCGTCAGGAAGGGCGGCAGATCGTGGCTCAGCACCGGATCGACAATCAGCGCGATGCGCCGTTGGGCGATGGCACCAATCTCGGCAATGGCCAGCGCGATCATATCGGCTGCAAAGCCAACGGGTTCGGCGTGGAAATTCCCGCCCGAAACAATCAGATCAGCCCCCACCAGCACAAGCGGGTTGTCAGTGGCAGCGTTGGCCTCGATCTCCAGCGTCCGCGCCGCCTGTCGCAGCACATCCATGGCGGCGCCAACCACCTGAGGCTGGCAGCGAATGCAATAGGGATCCTGCACGCGGGCGTCGTCTTCGCGGTGGCTTTCGCGGATCACCGACCCCTCCAACAGGGCGCGCAGGGTGGCGCCGGCCTCGATCTGGCCGCGATGGCCGCGCAGGCTGTGGATTTCGGGCTGCAGTGGCGCGGTGGATCCCATGATGGCATCCGTGGTCAGCGCTGAGGTGACCAGCGCGCTTTGCGCCGCAGCCCAGGCACCAAACAGGCCAGCCAGGCCAAAGGCGGTTGAAAATTGGGTGCCATTGATCAGCGCCAGGCCTTCTTTGGGACCCAGCTCGATCGGGGTGAGACCTGCCGCCGCCAGCGCCGCCGCACCAGACATGACAGTGCCGCCAAACTCTGCCTCAGCTGCGCCCATCATCACGGCGGCCATATGCGACAGCGGTGCCAGGTCGCCTGAAGCGCCAACCGAGCCCTGCGCCGGAATAACCGGGGTAACGCCTGTCGCCAGCATTGCCTCCAGCAGGTCGACGACCTCCAGCCGCACGCCAGATGCGCCGCGCCCCAGGCTGAGCAGTTTCAGCGCCATCATCAACCGGGCATGGGCGCGCGGGATCGCAGGCCCGACGCCACAGCAATGGCTGAGGATCAGGTTGCGTTGCAGGGTGGCGGTGTCCTCTGCAGCAATCTTGACGCTGGCCAATTTGCCAAAGCCGGTGTTCACCCCGTAAACAGCGGTGTTTCCGGCGGCAGCGGCAGCAATGCGGCTATGAGCCAGTTCAATGGCCGGACGGCAGGACGCGTCCAAACGTATCGCACATTCTTCGCGGAAAACCCGTTCAAGATCGGCGAGGGAAACATCGCCGGGGGGCAGGGTTAGGATCGGGGTCTGGGGGGTCACAACTGGCCTCCAAAAATACGGGTATGAAGCGGGTTAAAGCCGATGCGATAGGCCAGCTCTGCCGGGTGGGCGACATCCCAGATGGCGAGATCAGCGCGATTGCCGACCGCAAGTGTACCGCAATCTGATAGGCCAAGCGCCCGGGCGGCGTGGCTGGTGACACCGCGCAGAGCTTCTTCGGGGGTCATGCGAAACAGGGTACAGCCCATGTTCATCGCCAGCAGCAGCGAGGTCATTGGCGCCGAGCCGGGATTGCAATCCGTTGCCAGCGCCATTGGTACGCCTGCTGTGCGCAGCAGATCAATTGGCGGCATTTGTGTTTCGCGCAGGGTATAGAATGCACCGGGCAGGATCACGGCCACTGTGCCCGCCGCTGCCATGGCGGCAACCCCGTCGCTGTCGAGGTATTCGATATGATCTGCAGATAGCGCGCCGTAGCTGGCAGCCAGTTTGGCACCGCCCAGATTGGACAGCTGCTCGGCGTGGAGCTTCACCGGCAGGCCCAGGGTTTTGGCCAAATCAAAGACCCGCGCGATTTGTGCTGGCGAAAAGGCGATGCCCTCGCAAAAGCCGTCAACCGCATCAACCAAGCCTTCGCTATGGGCTGCGCGCAGCGCCGGGAGGCAGACCTTGGTTATATAGCCGTCGGCATCCTCAGCGTACTCAGCGGGCACTGCATGGGCGCCTAGGAAGCTGGTCACCACCCGGATGGGCCGGTGATCTGGCAGCGCGCGGGCGGCGCGGAGCATGTTCAGCTCGGTTTCGAGATCCAGACCATAGCCGGATTTGACTTCAATTGTGGTGACGCCCTCTGCCAGCATGGCGTCAACGCGGGGCAGTGTCTGGGTAATCAGCTCTTCTACGGTGGCGGCGCGGGTTGCAGTGACGGTGGAAATGATACCACCGCCTGCCCGCGCGACCTCTTCGTATGAGGCCCCGTTGAGGCGCAGTTCGAATTCCGCCGCGCGATTGCCGCCATGCACCACATGGGTGTGACAGTCGATCAGCCCGGGGGTGACCAGCCGATTACCCAGTGAAGTCGCCTTGACCCCGGCATAGCGGGCGGGGAGCTCTGCCTGGCGGCCAATCCAGGCGATTTTCCCTGCAACCACCGCAATGGCCGCCGCCTCAATCAAGCCATAGGGCGCAAGGCCATCGGCCAGGGTGGCGGCGCGAAGCTCGGTGTAGACGTGATCTTCAGTCTGCATGGCGACCTCTGCAATAGTTCGATTTCCTCTTTTCTAGTACAAATCAATATGCCATATGTCTAGACATAAAATGAGGTGAAAAATGACGGGACTCTTTGCTAAACGCGCACTTTTGACGACTGGCTGGGCCGAGCAGGTGCGCTTGACCCTGTGCGAAGGCAAGATATCCGCGATCACAGTAAACGCGCGACCAGAGCAGGATGACTGCCAGGTCGACAGCCTTTTGCCGGCCCTGGCCAATCTGCACAGCCACAGCTTTCAGCGGGCGATGGCAGGGATGACCGAGTACCGAATGGCGGGGCGGGACAGCTTTTGGACCTGGCGTGAGCTGATGTACCGGTTTACCGCCCATCTGAGTCCGGAACAGATCGAGGCCATTGCCGCACTGGTGTTTCTGGAAATGCAGGAGGCAGGCTATGCTTCGGTTGGAGAGTTCCATTATCTGCATCACCAAATAGACGGCAGCGCCTATGACAATTTGGCGGAGCATTCGGACCGGATCATGGCGGCGGCGGCTCAAACGGGCATTGGACTGACACATCTGCCGGTGCTCTACAGCTATGCCGGGGTGGGCAAGGTGCCGTTGGAAGCTGGCCAGAAGCGGTTTGGTAATGATGCCGACCAGTTCTGTAAACTGGTGGAGCAGGCGCGCCGCGCTGCATCTGCCCTGCCCGCCGATTATCAGGTTGGCATCGCGCCGCATTCTTTGCGGGCCACGGCGCCGGATGACCTGGCGCGGGTCTTGCAGGTCCAGCCTGCGGGTTGCCCGGTGCATATTCACATCGCTGAGCAGCCAAAAGAAGTGCAGGAGGTGCAGGCCGGGCTTGGTGCGCGCCCGGTTGAATGGCTGCTGGCCAATACCCCGGTGGATCAGAACTGGTGCCTCATCCATGCCACCCATATGACCCAGGCAGAGACCCGCGCAATGGCGGCGTCTGGTGCGGTGGCGGGCCTTTGCCCGATTACCGAGGCCAATCTTGGTGATGGTCCCTTTAACGGGGCCACTTATCTGGAAGCTGGTGGCGCATTTGGAGTTGGCTCGGATTCAAATGTATTGATCTCGCTTACCGAAGAGCTGCGCACGCTGGAGTATTCGCAACGCCTGCGGGATCTGTCGCGCAATGTTCTGGTGCAGGGAGAGGGCTCGGTGGGGCGGGCGCTGTATGCTGGGGCTGCCAAAGGCGGGGCACAGGCCTTGGGTCGGGTTGCGGGTGAGATTGCGGTGGGAAAATGGGCGGATTTGGTTGCCGTTGACAGCACCCACCCATCGCTGTGCGCCCTGACGGATACACAGCTGTTGGATGGGCTTGTTTTTGCCGCCAAGGATGAGGTGGTGACCGATCTGTGGTCAGCCGGCCGTCATTGTGTCCAGGCTGGACGCCATGTCGCGCGAGATCAGATTCTGGCGCAGTACCGCAGCGCCATTTCCGGCTTGTTGGCTCAGATGGGCTAGGCCTGAGCTGCACGCGATATCTCCTTGCGCGCTTGATGCGGCCGATTTCACGCATGGCAAGTGCCAGCTCGTGCTGACGCGGATAGGCCGCAAACGTCTTCAGCAAATGGCTGGGCGGCTTGATGCCCGCCGCCATGGTGGCAGCGGCGCCTAGGGTATCCGGCCTGAAATACGACAAAGCCGTGAGGAAACAGGGGGCCGGCGCTGCAGAACTAGCGCCAGAAGCCCGCTTATGAGGTACCTGAAACGCCGTGGAGTGCCCCGACTGAAGTGGTCCAGCAAAGCGGGTCCAGATCCTAGGTGTCTTTTTCGAACAGAGTATCTTCGAGCACGATACCATCCATCCCCGAGGTCATCAGCACCGCGACCGCGTCTTCGACGGAATGCACGATGGGCTTGCCCATTATATTGAAACTGGTGTTCAGAACCACTGGAACGGATGTAAGGCGACCAAAGGCGCCGACCAATTCGTTGAGCCAGGGGTTGCTGTCTTCGTTGACCGTTTGCAGCCGGCCGGTGCCATCCTCATGCACAACCGCTGGAACCTGATCCCTCGCCGTAGAGCGCCAGCGTTTGGTAAAAGACATATAAGGCGACGGCTGGGCGGCTTCGAACCATTGATCCGCATCGGTGTCCTGGACGATTGGAGCAAAAGGACGGTAAGCCTCGCGTCCCTTGATGTCGCGATTGAGACGGTCCTTCATATTGACGGGGCGCGGGTCGGCCAGGATCGACCGGTTGCCGAGCGCTCTTGGCCCGAATTCCGCCTGCCCCCGGACTACGCCCAAAATCTTGCCCTGGGCCAGACGTCCAGCGATGATCTGCGCGGATTGCCCGGTCAGGTCCGTACTGAGCAGCGGCCCGGCACCCTGTTGTACCTTGCGAATGGCCTTGGCAGGCACTTGTGTACCCAAGTAAGCGGATCCGGTCCCCATGGGCAGGGTTTCGTGACCCTGATCCTTGGCCCAGGCCAGAAGGGCGGCGCCAATCGCATTGCCATCATCTGCGGGGGCCGAGGGGACGAACACGCTGTCAAATCCGTGCCGCTGTGCGATGGAGCCGTTGTAGGATGAATTGAGCGCACAGCCACCTGTCAGGATCAGGTTCGCAGTACCGTTTGTTTGGGGGGCGCAGGCTGCCAGAACCTGATCCGCCACATTGGCAAAAGCGGCCTGCCCCGACGCGGCAAGATCGGCGGCCTGCATGATCGGATCAAAGGGCGTGCGCGCATGGCGGGCCACGATGGCCTGCACCTCAGCAAGGCAAGGCTCGTCGCAAAACTGCAACCGCCCACGATCTACGATCAAAAGCCTAGAGAGGCTGGCGACCAGTTCAGGGATGGGCCGACCAAAGGCCGCTAGCCCCATCACTTTCCATTCTTCACCCAACCGCCAGTCAAATCCGCAGGCGCCGGTGATCCAGGCATAGAAGGTGCCCAGGCTGCCGGCCCCCCAGGACCGCCACCTGCGCTTCAGTGCGCGCGCGCTCATGTCGAAAACGGAAATCGATCCGGCCTCGCCCTCGCCGTCCATCACCACGCAGGTCGCATCGGAAAAAGGCGATTGATAGGCCGCCGCTGCCGCATGGCAAAGGTGGTGGTCAAAACGCATCACTTCGGGCATTTCGGGGCTCAGGCCCAGACGCAGCAGTGTGGCTCCGGCGTTTGATTGCGCCGCAGCCTGCAGGCTGCGCAACCACAGCCCATCCGAGGCCGGCAGCAGCGTATTGGACACCTGAACCGGCAGATCCCCCTTGATCAGAGTCCAGCTGGTGGCAACCATAAGCCTATCTGTGGCCCGGTCAAAGCCGCACTGGTGCAGGGCTGCCGACAGATGTGACACATGGTCAGGTGCCAGGCCCCAGGCGCGCTTGTCCTGCAAAAACCGCTCTGTGGCTTCGGCAAAGACAACCTGTCCCTCGGCATCGACTAGCGCCAGCGCCGGGTCATGCCCAGAGGTCGAAAGTCCCAGATACCACGTGCTCATTGAGGCGAATTATTGTTCAGGATGGCCTGCGCAAAGCTGCCAAGGGTTTCATGTTCAAAAATCATCGACGGGCTGATATCGGTTTGAAATTCATCCTCAACCTGCCCCGATAGAATGACTGCATCAGTGGATTGCAGACCAAGATCCACCAGTACAGACTCGGGGCCGAGTTGCGAGACCTCGGTGTTGGTGAACTTGGCGATCCGCTCGAGAAGAAAATCCTGAATGTCGGACAGGGTTGTCGTTGTTGTCATGTGTTTTCCTAGATTGCTGACGCGCGCGATAAGCGGCAGGGCAGCGCGGACATGGCCACGGTCTGTGACATGGAATAGTAGCGCTGTTGTTGAGGCAGAAGGGTGATGTCGGGGAACCGCTGGAACAGGCGCGGCAGTGCGGATTTCAGCACGCGCCGCGACAATGCGGCCCCCACGCAGCGATGCAACCCATGCCCGAAGGCTAGGTTCCCGACGGCAGTACCGCGGTTGATCGAAAGCAGTTGCAGGCGCAGGGTGTCATTCTTGGCCAGGGGCACGCCGTCCACCGTGGCCGCCTCGCGGGCCATCCTGTAAATGTATTTGGGCGAGGCGCAGGTCGATAAAAGCTGTTCGAAATTCCTGTCAATCCAGACCGGATCGGCGATGTTGGAGTGCACATCCTTGGGCTGGGTCAGCAGCCAATGCGCCATATTTCCCAGCGTATGGGCAAGGTTGAAACTGGCGCCGAACAGCACCAGGACCAGTGCCTTTTTGTCGCGTAGCGTAAAATCCGGCATGTCCTGATCGGCCATGACCTGCAGCAGAGAGGCCTGTGGCGCGCTCTCGGGGAGATCCATCGTATCCAGAAGCTCGGTAAACACGCCCTGAAGTCGACGTAATTCACGTAGATGCAGCCAGGGTTCCAGCACATCCTGCAACACGGGGGCGAGTTTGTTGAAGCGGGCGCCGTCCTGGGTCACAATGCCCAGCATGTCCTGCGTCGATCCGTGAAAAACCGGGTCTGCAAAGTCGCGGATCAGATCAGGTGATTGCGCCTGCGCCAGTTGCGCCAGCCCGGCGTCGATCGCAGCATCGATCCGGGGTTGCCATCTGTCCAACCGGTTGTTCCCCAGATGCCCGGCCACGACGCGGCGCAAAACTGCATGGCGTTCACCAGACATGAAAAACATTGCATTGCGCGCAATGGTGATCGCGGGATCGAGGTCAAGACCGGCGCGTTCGCTGAGCGCCTTCAGGTGTGTTTCCATAGCCGGGGGCATAAAATCGGCATCGCAATTGATCACACTGCGGGCTGCCTCCAATGATTTGATGTCCACCATGCGCGCAGATACCGAGGTCGATTGGCCGTCCCGTTCGCAGGGCAAGGCCAGCAGCGCTTGTACCATCGGCGATACCTGAAACTGTGCGCGATCCACATGCAGGCACAGATCCGGGAACCGCTGTGCAAGCGCAGGCAGGGCCGATTTGAAAAACATCCGGGACAGGGCTTCGCCGGGGCATTTGTGGGCCCCTGCTCCAAACGACAGACCCCCCAGTCGCGCATTGGGCGCGCGAGTGTCGCGCAGCGCGCTATTGCATCTGGCAACGTCGACCACTGCGGGAACGCCTTTGTGAAACGGGCATCCGGCGATCTCTGTGTCGCGGGTGGGCACGCGCACCATGGTCAGAGCAGACGGATAGGTCAAAAACAGCTCAGATAGATTGTCATCAATCCAGCCCGGCAAAGCCACCTGTTTCCAGGTCTCCTTGGGGCGGCGCAGCAAGCCATAAAGCGTGAGCCCGAGGGATTGAGCCATCGTGATCCCACTGACCAGAACAAAGGCCGCCTGCGCATGTTGGGTTTCGATGCAGCTACCGGGGCCAGAATTTTCCCTCAGATAGCTTTTGAACGACAGCGGGTGCTGGTCGCCCGCCGGATCGTCCTCTTCAATCCTATCTAGGATATGAATGCAGGACGCATTGATCTTGCGCAGCTCTGACAGCGACAACAGCGGATGTGAAACAACACTGTTTGCACTGCGTATGCTGTCATACAATTGCCCAGTCGTATCCTGCGCGCAGCCGATGAAACTGGTCATGAACGACATCAAAGCCGGTCGTACGAAGTCACGGATCAGATCGGGATCGCTGGCCTGCGCCAGGGTGTCGAGCGCAGCGGCAACGGCATCATCAGCGCAGCCCTGCCATTGGTCGATGGCTTTGTTGGAAAAGAAGGGCGCGAACAGGCGGCGCATCACCAGGTGGGGCTGCTGCTCCTGAAACATCAGCGAATTTTCGAGCATCCGCCGCAGCGCGCCAAAATCCTCACCTGTCCGGGTTTCCAGAATATCCAGATAATCGCCCATTGCCGCGATTGCAAAGTCATCGGAATTTCGCAGCAGATTGGTGGCGACCGTTGGGTCGGTCAAAAACTTTTCCGGGTTAGCCAAGGCCTGAAAATCAGCGAGTGCCATCAGAATTCCGCTTCCATTTGGAGGGAGCCAGAGCGATACCCGGTGGCAATGACGCGCCGCCGGATTTTTCCGCTTGTGGTCCGTTCCAGGGTTCCGCGGTGAAGGATTTCAACCGCTTCCAGGTCAATCCCCCACTCTCCGCGAACAGCCCGTTTTATGGCGCGACTGATCTCGCCGATCTCGGTGGCGGAGGGCATGTCCTTGCTGGTCTTGCATTCGATCAAAAGAACGGCTTTTCCGGTGTCTTCGATATCGCGTTGAAATGCCGCTGCCGCATAGGGGTTCAGCGCCGCATGGGACTGTGCTGCCAACCATTCCAATTCCGCAGCGGCGATCTTACGGCCGTTGGCAATGATCAGATCCTTGATGCGCCCGTTGATGAACAGGTGCTTGTCTTGCACAACCCCTAAATCCCCGGTGCGCAGCCAACGTCGCGGCCCCGTACCTAGGTCCCTGGTCACAAAGTTGCCCTGCGTTTCGGCCTCCAGCCCGAGATAGCCTGCACTCACGGAAGGACCGGCGAGCCAGATTTCGCCCCGCTCGCCTTCGGGCATGGGAAGCATCTGGTCTGGATCGACGACCCTCAGCCTGTCTGCAATCTCATCCGGCAGCACACAGGGGTGGGTGCGATCAGTTTCGCTCCCGGGCAGCGGTGCGGCTTCTGGGGCGCCCGCGGCAAACAGCGTGTATTCCGCCATGCCGTAACAGGCAAATATCGACGAACGGCGAAAGCTATAAGACGCAAAACGATCATAAAACGCATCGAACAACCCGGTCGGCACAGGTTCCGCGCCGCAATACGCCCGATCCCAGCTGGACAGATCGATGCCGTCGATATCTTCGTCCTTGACCCGCTTCAGGCAGTCGGAAAAGGCAAAGGCAGGCCCGCCGCTGAAGGTGGCCCGCTGCTCGCTGATCGTGCGTAGCCAAAAGGCCGGATTGCGGACCATTTCAAAGGGGCTCATCTGAACTGAATATGCACCGCTGAGCAACGGATACAGGATGCCACCCATCAACCCCATGTCGTGGTAGTGGGGCAGCCAGTTCACAACTCGGGCTTCTGCATTCATGCCCCAAGACCGCATCACATCGCCACAATTAGACAAGATATTGTCAGCGCTGATCGCGACACCTTTTGGGGCCCGAGTCGAGCCTGATGTATACTGAACAATCAACGGGCGGGCGCGCATGGGATCGCGCCGGGGTAAATGTGAAGGGGGAACAGGGTCGTGCGGGTCATCAACGCACAATACAGGAATGTCGTGACGCCCTTCGGCCGCGAGTATAGCCAGAATTCTGTCGCAGCTGGCCAGATCGCAGATCACTGCAGAAGCGTCGCTGTCCTCCAGCACATGCATCAGATGGCCCGTGCGACTGCCGGACCTGGGCGGCGCGATGGATGCTTGTGAAAATCCCTCTGTCAGCAGCCCAGCCAAAAGCGCCACAAGATAGGATTCTCCGGCAGGCAATATCATCACAAGAGAATGCTGACCCGGCCCCAAAACATCGCGCCAACGGGCACCGAGGAGGTGCGCGCGTTCATATAGAGTTTGCCCGGATAATGAGATTGCAGGTTTTGATCTGGATACGACGCTAAAAACAGTGTCGGTCCATTTCGTTTCCAACATGTCCGAAATGGGTCCCGCGAGAGAATTGTGGCTCAAATCTGCTGTCCCCAAAGTGCCTGTGATAATGGGGCACATGTAGCAAAAGTTTTGAATCGTCACAACAGGATTAGGCGCTTTTCCAACCGGAAGGCTGCCCTTATTGCGGATATTAACGGTGTAAAGTTAATTGGTTAGGTTGCACAGCAGGCAGGCCCAGAGGCGCTAGGTCCCAGCCCAAAATTTGCGCCTGTCTGTGCGGGAGCCTGCTGAGCGCGCCCGTTGGGCCAACGACACCGCCCAGAGTTCAGAGGTCAGAGACAAGCTCCGTCGGCCAGACCTGCAATAGATCGCTTTGCCAGCTTTGCGGCCCTTGCTCTGTTCGGCACAGAAACAGCTGCAACGTCCAGTTCCCAGGCTCTTCCGGAGCGGGTAGCGAAACCGAACATCCCCCTTGCTCTTTCTGCAGTTCATACACGCCGGTTTTTTGCACACCGCCTGGCATAAGCGGAATCCAGACGGCATAGATTGTGGTCTCTGCACTCAATTTTTCAGGGGAAGTGACCTCGATATCTATCCTCTGGTTTACATGGACCACATCGCTCGGGTCCTTTGACCAAATCAGACCCGTTTCTTGGCTGGAAGCAGGCGGTTTTGGGGCTGTCGACATTTCTTCGGTTAGAATTGAAGCGAGGTTGTCGACTGAATTTTCGCTGAAATACGTCCCGTGACCGCCGGGAATGATTTCGCAGCGTGCGCTTGCAAACATGCTGCGCCATTGCGGCCAGGGGTCTTCGCCGCGCAGGAACGGGTTGTATTCTTCGCTTGTTTCGCCAAACAAAAGCACACAGCGGGTTGGCAGGGGCATGAAGGGCGTCCATTCCAGGCAGAAATAGGCCGCGACATCCTTTCCCTTGGTCAACAGCAAACCGGCAATTTCCGCTGCGACTGTAGCGCCTTGGCAGTTTCCACCAACCCAGCACCTGGACAGGTCAAAGTGTTTCAGCAGCCCCTTTACATAGTGCTGTGCTATTTCCGTATCTTCCGCGATCGCCTTCTTTTTGAAGTCCGAAACGATATTGAGGGAACGCAAGGCGATCAGCGGCTGATCCGGCCCCAAGGCCTTCGCCAGTGCGGCGGGTTCCTGTTCGGCGTTAAAGCACCAGATCAGGGGCGGCCGCGTCCCGTCTTTGTTGAGGAGGCGGATCAGCCGCTCATCGGTATCGACAATTTCGCCATCCCATTTGAGCAGGAAATTCTGCAGTAGTTTGATTTTTCTATCGAGTGAGATCATCTCGAAGCCCTTGAATTAGAATGGTGACCCTTGCCCCAAGTTTTACCCGGTATCCGCTGTAGCTGTGGCCTGTGCAGGTCAACTTGTCCATTGTGCTCCTGTATCAGGTGAGCATGCGATATCCGCTTTGTTGAATAAATCGGCCTGAGGCCGTAGTCCATGCCTGCCTCTGAAGGTCCTGTTTGGTATGCCGTTTTGAGGGCAAGTCCCGTATGTGTGGAATGACCGGAAGGCCAGCAGGGATGTGATGGCAAAGACATGGTCGGTAAAGCCGCCGGTATCGGCAAGCTGCTCTTTGATCTTGCGGCCGGTTTGCTTCATCAAAAGCCTGTCGAGGATGTAAGGTGCCTCACTCACGGTGGCGGGAATGTTCTGGGTGGCGAAGCGCCCAAACTGATCGGAGATGTGTGTGAGCAAGAGTTGTGAAGTTTTCAATATACTATTGACCTGTGGCATTTGAGCATGCGCAGCGCGCCGGCGCGCAACCCGGCCCCTGTATTTTCCTTTTAAATGTTAGGGTAAGGCGTGTTTCTTACGCTGGTTTTGCGAGGCATGGAGAATGCCGGGATATCCTCGGTACACGCTATGTTGACGCAGATTCTGCAATTGGTTAATAAATAGTTAACTTCTGGTGAACCTCTTGGCATTCCCAACCCAAGACTTGCAGGTCTGCCGTGTTAAAGGGTGACAGGATCAGTGCTACAGTCGTTAGAAATTTCCGCAGATGACACCGCCCCGGCTGTGCCTGCGCCAAAACCGGTTAAGCTAAACGCGGTTGTCACCAAGGGGCATATTCGGGTTGTTCCAACACCGGCCTTGCAGGTTGTTGATCCGCATCCCTCAGATGCCGCCAACCTTGGGGCTAGCAGCTCTGACTTTGTCGCCCCTGACACAGGTCCGTTTGAACCCGTGACCGCAGATCAGGGCAGTTCTGTTCAAGAGGGACACTCAGCGGCGGCACCCCAGTCGGCCTCCTGGAGCGCAGAGCTTGCAGAAGCTTCCGCGGCCTCTTCTCCCATAGATTCCACTCTTTTGTTGCCACCGGGGCTTTCCATGCAAATGATCAAGCTCATTGCTGCAGCAGCTGTATTGGGCGTTGCGGCCATAGTGCTCACCTTCTTGCAGTTTTCAGGGTCTGACGACGCGGTTCAAGATCAGCCCCTGGCTGCATCTCAGGGGGGCAGCCGGGGTGTTGCAACAGCCGGTGCCAGCACTTTGCCCGCCGCAAGCGGGGCACTGGGTGGCACTTTAGCCGGTGGCGACAGCGCCGATATTGTCGCTCAGATCACCGCTGGAACACTCGCCGCCCTGCGCAGTGGCCAGGTGAAGGCGCCAATAGCGCCCGCCGCGCCAGCGACAGCGCAGGCGCCTTTGGGGCTGGAGCAGACCAATGGTTTATATGCCATGGTCCTGACCGCGCTGCAGCAAGGGCAATCGCGACAGTATATTGATCAGATGGTCAACGAGGCCCATCGCACGCAACGGGTGCAGGTGCCTGCGCTGCTGCTGACAAGCGCGGGTGAAGTAAATACCACTGCCTTGCTGACGCTGTTCGGCGGCCAGTAGCCGCTACACCACTCATGGGGGCTGCGCTGCAAGAGCGATAGGCCCTGGGGGTCGCCTGCTCGCTGCCCAAACAAGATTTCTCACGTTTCGAACGATCGCAGACAAAACACAGCGCAGACTGTGGTGATCGGATTCATAGCATCCCGGGGGGGAACCAGATGAAGAACAAGCTCCTGGCAGCAACGCTTGCCGTTGTTGGCCTTTTTTCCGCACAAGCCGTCGCTGCCGAAACCTGTGGTGGCTATTATAGGGTCAAATCCGGTGACAGCCTGTCCCTGATTGCAGACCGCCTCTACAAGGATGTTGGCACCTGGAGCACCATCCATTCGCAGAATATTGACGCCATTGGCCCGAAGCCAAATGCAATTCGCGTAGGGATGAAGCTGCGGATGCCCTGTATCAACGGCTTGCCGACGGGGCTAGAGGGCGGAACCAAGGCCGCCAGCGCGGCGCCGGTTGCGGCGAGGCCTGTCAAGGTAACGCCCGGAAATGCCTCGGTCCGGCAGAAAATAAACCTGCTCACCGGCGATGACTATGCCCCCTTCACCTCCAAGGCCTCGCATAATGGCGGGCTGATCACCGATGTGATGACTGCGGTGATGACCTCGGCGGCGCCGCAGGAAGGTTTTGCCATCCACTGGGTAAACGACTGGGGGTCGCATTTTGATCCGCTGCTCTCCAATGCCCTGCTGGATGTGGGCTTTCCCTGGTATCGGCCGGATTGTGATACCATGCCCGACAGCTATCGCTGTGTGAACTTCCTGTTCTCGGACTCGATGTTTGAAACCCTGATGCTGCTGTTTGTCGACAAGACCCGTCCCTTCACCTTTGAGGACGACGCTGACATTCTGGGCAAAACCCTGTGTCGTCCCAATGGGTATTTGACCTTCGATCTCGATGGGTCGGGTCGCCGCTGGCTTGCGGACAACAAGATTACCCTGAAATCCCCCCATACCGTCAAGGACTGCTTCGACATGGTGGCCAAAGGCGAGGCCGACGCGGTGGCGATCAATGAATTCACCGGCCGCAGCGTGATGAAAGAGCACGACTTGGCCGATCAGTTCAACGTCCTGCCGCAACCGCTGTCAGTTTTGGGTATTCATGCGGTTGTGCACAAAAGCCACCCCCGCGCCAAAGACCTGATGGCTTTGGTCAGCAAGGGTCTGCAGACAGTGCGCGAGGACGGCACCTATCAGCGGATCATCGAAGATCACCTTTCCCGCATCTGGGCTGAGTTCTAGGAGGGGTATCATGCTGAAAAAGCTATCACGCTATCTCGTAATTTTACTTGGCATAGTCAGTCCGGCGACGGCCTGGGCTATTTGTGATGTGGATTACCGGGTGCAACCCGGTGATACCCTGTTCTCTATCGCGGAGCACCATTATGGCGACCGAGGTCGCTGGACCCTGATCTACTATGGCAACCAAAGCCGCCTGACAGGCCCGGTCGCGGAACCGGGCAAGACCCTGCACATTCCCTGCGCCAAAGGCGTCTCGGCCCCTGATGCTACGCCGTTGCGCCGCGATGATGCCGAAATGAAGCTGCTGACCGGGGGCGGGTTTGCCCCCTTCACCGACCAGAACCTGCCGGGACAGGGCTTGATCACGGAACTTGTCAACGCCGCCATGGAGCTGACGCCCTCACCGGTCTCCTATTCGATCACCTGGGAGAACGACTGGTCCACCCATCTGTTCCCAAAGCTCAACGACAAAGAGTTTGATATGGGGTTTCCCTGGTTTAAACCGGATTGCGAAACCACGCCGCAGGACGAACGCTGTGTGAATTTTCACTTCTCAGATCCGCTGATCACCATTCCGATCATGCTCTTTGCCCGTGCCGATGCCGGGTTCACCTATGAAGAGGACAGCGATCTGGAAGGCAAGACCCTGTGTCGCCCCAAAGGCTATTTCACCCATGATCTGGATCGTCCCGGCCGCCGGTGGCTGACGGAGGAAAAGATCATTTTGGTTCAGGCTGACACCCCTGCAGCCTGCTTTCATCTGGTCAACGAGGGCCGGGTTGATGCGGCCACGGTCAACCTGTTCCTCGGCGCCAATACCCTGATCCAGGAAGGGCTGCGCGACAATATCTTGCCGGTGGAGCGGCCGCTGTCGGAAGAGGGGCTGCATGTGGTGATCTCAAAACGTCACTGGCGCGGCACCTCACATCTCTATCGGATCAATGCGGGCCTCAAGGCGCTCAAGAAGGAAGGTCGGTTTGAAGAAATCGTTGCCCGCCATCTGGAGCTGTTCTGGGCGCAGCTGCAGTAACGCGCCTTAGGCGTTGATCTGCGAAGACATTGACAAAAGGCCGAACTGTAGGTCCGGCCTTTTTGCCGCTTAGCGGTCCGCCGCTGCGGCGCCACCCACATCGCTGCGGGCAATAGCCACCGATTTGATTACAGCGTAACAGGCCGCACCGGGGGAGAGTTCAAGTGCCTGTGCCGAGCGCCGGGTGATCCGGGCCAGCAGCCGTCCGGCATCGGTGTTGAGCGAGACCATGGCGCCAGGACCGCTGCCGCTGCGGATCTGTTCCACCTCGGCGGGCAGGATATTCAACGCTGACAGCCCTTCGGGCCGCTGCCGGGACAGGATCACGTCCTGCGCGAGGATACGTACTCGCAACAGGCTGCCGGGCGCCTGTTGCACCTGCGGCAAGAACAAGGACAACCCGCCGGCATCCAGCTCGCTGAGCCCATCCGGGTGGTGGCGCAGCATTCTCGCCTCCAGCAGGGCGCCAGCGGCACGCACCCCGGTGGGCATGACCCGGTCATCGCCCAGAACCTCAGCCGCGCTGCCCTGACGCTGCACCTGTCCGTCTTTTAGAACCACCACGGATGTGGCCAGCCGTGCCACCTCTGCGGCAGAGTGGCTGACATAGAGCATGGGTATCTTCACCTCATCCCGCAGTCGCTCAAAATAGGGCAGGATCTCTTCTTTGCGGGCCTCGTCCAGTGCGGCAAGTGGCTCATCTGCCAGGATCAGGTCGGGGCTGGACAACAGGGCGCGACCAATGGCGACCCTTTGCTTTTCACCGCCTGACAGCGCGACCGGATGGCGCTGCAACAAGGCGCTAATACCCAGCATGGCGACGATCCGGTCAAAATCTTCCCGGGCGGCGCCACGGGGGGCAAACCAGCGACCAAACAGCAGATTTTGGCGCACAGTCAGATGTGGGAACAGGCGCGCCTCTTGGAAGATATACCCCAAACGGCGGCGGTGTGGCGGCAGCCAGACCCCGTGCTCCAGATCAAACAGCAGCCTGCCATTTAGCGCCACCCGCCCGGTTTTGGGGCGTATCAACCCAGCCACCGCGTTGATCACCGTGGTTTTTCCCGCGCCTGAGCCGCCAAACAAAACGGTCACGCCAGCCGGGGCCTCAAAAGACAGATCAAGGGTAAAGCCTCCAAGAGGCTGACACAGCGAGACCTTCAGCATCACAGGCCTCCCAACCGGCGGGCGGCGCGGCGGGCCAAAACCTCCGAGAGGATCAAGGCAGCCATGGCAACACCCACTGAGATCACCACCAGCCGCAGCGCTGCGCTTTCGCCGCCGGGGACCTGCAAAAAGGCGTAGATCGCCGAGGGAAGTGTCTGGGTCTGCCCCGGAATATTGGAGACAAAGGTAATCGTTGCGCCAAACTCCCCCATTGCCTTGGCAAAGGCGAGTATGGCGCCGGCGATGACCCCTGGCAGGATCAGCGGCAGGGTGACAGTAACAAAGACCCACAATGGATTGGCCCCAAGCGTTGCGGCGGCCTGTTCCAGTTTCGGATCCACCGCTTCAATGGACAGGCGAATGGCCCGCACCATCAGGGGAAACCCCATGATCGCTGCCGCCAGGGCGGCTCCGGTCCAGCGAAAGGCAAAAGAAATGCCAAACTGTTGCAGAAAGCTGCCCATTCCGGCCTGAGGCCCAAAGGTGAGCAGCAATAGATAGCCGGTGACGACCGGCGGCAGGATCAGCGGTAAATGTACCAGCCCGTTGACCAATTGCTTGCCGGGAAACTGCCAACGGGCCAGCGCATAGGCGGTAAAGATGCCAAAGGGCAGGGTCAGCAGGCTGGCCCAGATTGACACTTTCAGAGACAGCGCCACGGCCTGCCATTCTTCGGGTCCAAGCCAGCTCATGCGCCGCTACTCCGCAATCACATCAAAGCCGGCAGACAAAAAGGCTTCTCGTGCCCTGGCGCCTTGAAGGTAGTGAAAAAGAGCCTCCACAGCGGGGCCACCTGCCCCCTGAACCAGCGCCAGCGGATAGCGGATTGGCGCATGGGACCGGGCGGGGAACTCAGCCAGCACCCTGACCCGCGGTTCTGCCTGGGCGTCGCTGGCATAAACCACGCCCAGCGGGGCTGCGCCAGCGGCAACCAGCGCCAGCGCCGCGCGGACATTGTCGGTCTGGGCAATATGCGGTGCCAGATCCTGCCACAGCCCCAGCGATTGCAGGGCAGATTTCCCGTAGATCCCTGCGGGCACTGACTCGACCATGGCCATGGCCAGTTTGCCTTGGCCTAGGTGGTCAAAAAGCGCGGGATCGTCAAAGCCGGCAAGGGCAGCTGTGCTTTCTGTGGCTGCAACCAGGACAAGCCTATTGCTGAGAAGATCCCGGCGACTGCCGGAAACCAGGCGGTTCTCGCTCTCGAGATAATCCATCCACGCGGCGTTGGCAGGCAGATAGATATCGGCCGGCGCTCCAAGCGCGATCTGACGCGCCAACAGTGATGATCCGGCCAAGGACAGCGACACGCTGTGACCGGTTTCTGCTTCGAATGTGGTGGAGATTTCATCCAATGCGTTTTTCAGGCTCGCTGCTGCAAAAACGGTGACGTCCGCCGCAGCTGCAGCGGTGGCAAACCCCACAGTGCCTGCACAGATCAGCGCTGACAGAAAACATCGGATGCGGGATGTGATATCAGAGCCTCCCCCGGCCTGTGACAACTACGTTCCTTTTGGGTAGCTCTGGGACCGCGACTGGGCAAGTCAAATATGCACCGGCTGAGGTGGGCTACCCAGCGCTCGGGGCGGCGAAACAGGGCGTCACGCAGGCAAAAGCCAACCCCGATCAGTCACGGGGTTGGCTTTTTCAAATTCTTGCTGCGTCATCAAAACAGGATGAGACCACCTGGATCGGCTGCGGCCGGAGCCGGCTTTGGTGCCGGACGGGCAGCGGCCAGTTCCTGTTCCCCCAAACGTCTGTCATTCTCGACGCGGGTTTGTTGGGCACTGCCGGAAACCGCATGAAAGCGCACACGCCGGGCAGAGGTGCCGCCAACACTGGAGGAGATGACCGGAATGCCTTCGTCATAGAGAAACTTCTGTACAAAACTCGCATTCGAGGCGCCAATATCAGACAGGTTCGCCGACATTTTTGCCCCGCCAAAAACCTTGGCTTTCAGGTTTCTGCGTTGGGCCCCCTTCTTCATGATGCCGTTGATCAGTAGCTCCATTGCGTGGATGCCGTAGCGGGCGCTGACGTCACCACCATTGGCATTGGCCAGCAGGAAGTGGTTCATTCCCCCGACACCATTTTCTGCATCATATATGCAGGCCGCAATACAGGAACCAAGAACCGTAGAGAACATTACTTTGGGATCTGTAGAGACCCGGTACTCGCCCTGAAGCACCGTGACCGAGGTAGTATTCGCAAAAACTGTTGTCACAGTACACTCCTTATTAACTAACTCAGGCTTTCGCAGCCTGTAAAAGGGTCCCAGCCATCCGGGCTAGGGAAACTTGTTTCTCTGCGGCACCGGTTTCCCAGGCGACACGCGGCATTCCATAGACGACTGAGGATTTCTCATCCTGAGCAAATGTGGTTGCCCCTGCGTTGCGCAGGGCCAAAAGTCCCTTGGCCCCGTCCTGGCCCATGCCGGTCAAGATGGTTGCAACCACCTCCTTCCCATATGGCACGGCAGAGGTGAACAAGGCGTCAACAGAAGGGATATGACCCGAAATTGGTGGACCTTCTTTGAGGCGAGCCCGCATTGGTTTACGCTGAGTCATACCCATATGGCGGCGTTGGCCTGCGGCGATATAGACATGGCCAGGCTCCAGCTTCATGTTGTCCTCTGCAGGAACCACCTTGGCGGCGCAAATGCGGTCCAGAAGGGAAACCAATCCCTGGCCAAAGTTCTTGCCCGTATGCTGCACAATCAAGGTTGGCGGACATAGAGCGGGAAAGCCAACCAGAACGCTCCGCAAGGCCTCGACCCCGCCTGTGGAAGAGCCGATCAGAATGATCTTTTTGAAGTCTGTCGCGGCGGCATTTGCCCCACCGCTGCGCTTGCCGGCGCCGCTTTGGTCTCGCCTTGGCGCCTTGACCATCATGTCAAAATACTGGGAGAACTGTTGCGGAGTATCCGTTTTTGTCAGTTCAAAAATCCCGGCACCCACGTTCAGCAAGGGAGAGGATGTGCGCGCTGGTGTTGCACCGGCACTGTCCATAACCGCGACCCAACGGGTATCCAGCGCCGAAAAGAGCGCCAGCATCATTTCGAATTCAGGCAGTTTGGTAAAGCCATCTTCAACGAAGGCAAAAACTGGCTGTGCTGCCTCGGCCTGATTGTAGGCCATCATCAGGTTGTTGGCCAAGAGCACCTTCATCCCTGGATAGGTGGCTTCCATGTGGCTTTGGATCGAGCGGGCAAAGGCCCGGTCAGTTGTAATGATCAATAAGTTCTGAGACGGCAATGTGTCACCCAGTCAGGCTGATCGGTAAAAAAACCGAAGTTACGGTCGTCTCGGGGCAATTGAAGCCCCGAGAATGGTTACTTAAAAATCTTGCCACAGATCCTTTGCGGCGTTTCCATCAGCCTGTGCTGTCAGGCTGGATGATGCAGGCATCACCTCATCCAGATTCCAGTCCTCGTCTCCATGGGCTGAGGGGAGTGGAGCCTCTGCTGACGGGGCTGCCTGCATTGGGGTGACGGTTGCGCCGCCCTTGATGCTAAACCCGGACACCAGCTGCGCCAGTTGTGTTGAATCTGAGCTCAGCAGATGGCCCGCCGCAGTCGCTTGTTCGACCATGGCTGCATTCTGTTGTGTCACCTGATCCAGTTGCGTCACGCCGGTGTTGATTTCGTTGAGGCCAGTGGACTGTTCCACTGCACCCTCGGCAATACC
The DNA here is from genome assembly GCA_025163595.1 of Phaeobacter sp. G2. Classification (NCBI taxonomy): domain Bacteria; kingdom Pseudomonadati; phylum Pseudomonadota; class Alphaproteobacteria; order Rhodobacterales; family Roseobacteraceae; genus Phaeobacter; species Phaeobacter sp. G2. The sequence goes on along the minus strand of CP104105.1, from coordinate 64,751 downwards.
AGAAACCAGCTGCGAGATATGGCTGACACGCTCGACGATATTATTCAGCGCCTCGCCTGCTTTGCCCACCAGATCAACGCCGCGCTCAACCTGTTTGGAACTGTCACTGATCAAGGTCTTGATCTCCATCGCCGCATCAGAAGATCGCTGCGCCAGCGCCCGGACCTCCGAGGCCACAACCGCAAAGCCTTTGCCAGCTTCGCCGGCACGGGCTGCTTCTACCCCGGCGTTAAGGGCAAGCAGGTTGGTCTGGAACGCGATATCGTCAATCACCGAAATGATCTGGCCAATTTGGTTTGAGCTTTCTTCGATTTCGGTCATCGCTGAAACCGCGCTTTGCACAACCTCACCAGTGTTTTCGGCCTCTAGCTTGGCGTCGCCCATGGTTGCCTCAACGCTACGTGCGCCATCTGCGGCGGATTTTACGCTTGCGGTCAGCTCATCCAAAGCAGCGGCTGTTTCTTCCAGAGTTGCGGCCTGGCTTTCGGTCCGGTTGGACAGATCATCCGAGGCACGGCTGATTTCGGTCGCTCCATTTCGAATGGAACTGGAGGCGTTAATCACCTGCGACACGGTTCCGCTGAGGGTTTCGATTGTCTGATTGTAGTTCAGGCGCAATTTTTCATGCTCGCCCGAGAAGGCTTGATCAATCGATACGGAGAAATCGCCTTCTGATAGTCGCACAAGCCCGGCGCTCAGGTTCTCAACAACAACCTGTTGTTCCTGCTGCAGCGCAGCCCGTTGCTCTTCGGCGATCCTGGCCTGTTGCAAGTCTTCCTGCATCGACACCAGTGTTTTGCCGATCTTGCCGATCTCGTCGCCGCGCTCGGCCTCGGGCACATCGGTATCCAGGTTGCCGGAAGAGACCGCATCCATGCTTTGGCAGATCCTGTCCAAAGGACGGGTAATCGTCCCGGCGAACAGCCAACCAAGGAAGGACATCACAGCAGCTCCGGCAAGCGAAACCATGAGAAGGATGTTTCGATCCCGGATCACTGGCGCCATCAGCTCTGCGCGGTCCTGTTCGATGGCAATAACCCAGGTCCCACTTTTCAATGGGATCGCTTCGGCGTAGGCGGCGACGGGCTGTCCCCGCAATCCGGTTGCCTCGGTGGTAAAGCGGCTGTTACCTGCGAGGGCCTGTGTCAGGTAGTCACTGGCGGGCAGCTGGTCCAGGGTTGAATGACCGTCTTCAAACCGTGAATGCGATCGCGCGGTAAGGTCAGGACCTGCCAAAAAGATGTCCACGGACTCTTGGATGCCCTGATCATCGTTCATGATCACGTTGATCATGCCTACAGGAATCTGCAGAATAAGGACGCCCACTGTTTGGCCCGAAGGCACGACAATCTTGGTGGCAGCAAAAGCAGCAGGTACGTTGCCACTTGCTGCGAAGCGGGCGATATCGGAAAAGATGACCTCGCCAGCCTCAGCCTCCAAGGCTTTGCGGAACAAAACACCCAGATCACTATCCTTATAGGCACCGTTCATCAGGTTGGTGCCATAGTCGTCTTCTTTGAAAACTGAGTAGATCACATCGCCAGGCATGCTGACCAGGAAGGCATCATAATAGCCTTTTGCCGTGAGCAGTGTCCGAAATGACGGGTGAAACTTGGAGTGATGGATGTTGTAGGGAATCGTTTGCTTACCCCGATCCAGATTATGCCGCTCACCTGCAGGGAAAGGATTCTCGGTGATATAGGTCTTGCGCGCGATATCGGCCGCATCAGCGCCGAGGTTGCTCCAGGCTGCAGACAGCCGCTGGATCGCAGTGGCTGTCGAGGGCATGCTTGCCAGTGTCATCAAATCTGCATTGACGCCCCTCAGGAGCGACTGAAAAGCGGTTTTACGACCGGCAATCAGAGATTCGAACTGGTGTTCCGCTTGATGGAACGCGCTTTTCTGAAAGTTGATCGTACTTACTGTTACGAAAAGTGCGGTCAGCAGCACCCCAAATCCTACGACAAACAGCGGAAGTTTGTGGGCAATTTTCAGAGACTTTAAACTCTGCATTTTCTTTCTCCTGCGGCATTGTTCGCGGCAAACCGCGTGGTGACGTGCCCTAGATTGCAGAAAAGTTCTTAATTTGCCGCTTACGGATCCGCTCAGTCGCTCTAATTTTAGAAATCAAATACCGTTTTCCTATTAATTCTTTTTGCAGAGAGCGGCTCTTCAATAAAAAACGGCTGTTCCAGCGGGCCCCCGAAGAGAGCGCCTATATATACGGAGTCCCCCCGCAGTGCTGCGGTCATAGTGCTTTCAGGGCTGATCTTTATTTTAACACCCACCGCGCCAGGGAATCTAAAAACTTTAGGAAAATACGCAATTTTCCCAGGTTTCCAGCGGTATAAAACCGCTTTTCTATCGGTCTGCAGCAATCAATTGTTAAGCTCAAAGGCCTAACTATGAAGCTATCGAATACAAACATGTCACCGACAATGGGGGTGAGAATCGCGGAAGATGACCACAGAAACGCAGAAACACCTTTTGGAATTGCCAAATGCATTTGCTGAATTGAGTCCGCTCACGGCATTTCTGGGCGGGGCGCGCTCCGCAGCAGTGGAAATTGACTGTAGCAATGTTGCGGCAATGCCGTCGCGCTGTCTGCAACTGTTGCTTAGTGCCGAACAACAATGGCGCTCCGAAGAACTGGGGTTCGCGGTAACCCATATTAACGATTCCTGCCGCAAGTCCCTGACGCTCTTGGGTCTTGAGCCCAACCGATTTGAAGACGAGGTAACAGCATGAAAACCAAAGTATTGGCAATCGATGATTCCCGCACCATCCGGAATCTGCTTGCAGCCACCCTAGAAGAGGCTGGTTTTGAGTACGTAAGTGCAGTGGACGGCCGGGAAGGCGTCGACATGTATGATGATGTCGCTCCTGACGTCGTCATCACCGATATCAACATGCCCAACCTTGACGGTTTTGGTGTGATCGAAGAACTGCGCGGCACCGATATTAATTCCAAAGTTCCGATCCTGGTACTCACCACGGAAAGTGCTCCGGAAATGAAGGCACGTGCCCGCAATGCAGGTGCAACTGGCTGGATCACCAAACCATTTGATGACGCCTCCCTGATTTTCGCGCTGAAGCGTGTTACCGGGGCTGCGGCATAAAATGTCAGGATCCATTCAAGATACCTTCTTTGAGGAGTGCGAAGAACTCCTTGAAGCAACGGATGAGGGTCTGAGTGCCATCGAAGGAGGCAATCATGATCCAGAGGTAGTCAATGCCGTATTCCGCGCAGTTCACTCGATTAAGGGTGGCGCGGGCGCATTTGGCTTGGACGAGTTGGTGGCTTTTGCCCACAGATTTGAGACTGTTTTTGATGAAGTCCGGGCCAACCGGATGGAGCTTGATGAGCCGCTGATCCAGCTGTTGCTGCGATCCTGCGATCACCTGTATAATCTGGTTGCCGTTGCCCGCGATGGCGGCGAGACCGACGAAGCGCATCACAACATGCTGATCGAAGCGCTGGATAAATACATCCCTGAAGAGGAAGAAGACCTGACGTTTGAGCCCATGGGGCTAGGTGGTCCGATGGACATTGGCGCCATCGACATTCCGCAGGTTGCGACCGAAGAGACCTATCAGATCCACTTCCGTCCTCTCAAGGATATGTACAGCACCGGCAATGAGCCGATTTTCCTGTTCCAAGCTCTCAAAGAGATGGGTGAGCTAAACATCGAGTTGGATGTTATGGAGCTGCCCGGATTTGACAGCATTGACCCAGAAGAAAGCTATCTGAGCTGGAATCTGACGCTTGTCACCACCGAAGCACGATCCACAGTGGAAGCCGTCTTTGAATTTGTCGAAGGCCTCTGTGAACTGTCAATCGAGGGTGCCGGGGACGCTGACGCTGATGCAGCAGCTCTTGCTGCACTGGAGGCCGCTTTTGGCGGTGCCCCAGCAGACCCAACGCCTGTAGTGGAGCAAACAGCTATGGTTGAAGAGACCCCCGCAGCCCCTTTTGAACAGCCGGTCCCCGCGACCAAACCGGAGGCTACACCGGACGTGTCCGGAGCCAAGCCTGCGGCCCCCAAAGCCGAGAATTCGAAGTCTGAGCAGCGTGGGCCTAATCCGACACTGCGCGTGGATCTCGAGCGGGTGGACCGGCTTATCAACGCTGTTGGGGAACTGATCATCAACCACTCGATGCTGGCACAGCAAATTGCCAATCTCGATGTGGCCGATGTACGGGACGTCGAAACCGAACTGGAGGGCTTTAAGAACCTGGCCCGTGATATCCAGGAAGGCGTGATGTCCATTCGTGCACAGCCTGTCAAACCGCTGTTCCAACGGATGGCTCGGATTGTTCGCGAAGCCTCCAGCGCCACAGGCAAAACCTGTAAGTTGGTGACTGAAGGTGAAAATACCGAAGTCGACAAGACAGTGATCGAACGCTTGGCCGATCCTTTGACGCATATTCTGCGAAATGCGGTTGATCACGGCATCGAAAAGCCAGAGGACCGCGAAGGCGCCAACAAGAACCGGATTGGTGAAATCCGCCTCACGGCATCGCACCGGTCTGGATCGGTCTGTATCGAAGTCAAAGATGACGGCGCAGGGGTCAATCGCCCCCGTGTTAAGCAGATCGCCATCGAAAAGGGTCTGATCCCCGAGAACGCCGAACTGTCGGATGCTGAGATCGACAACCTGCTGTTCGCCCCTGGCTTTTCCACTGCCAAGGAGGTGTCCAACCTGTCTGGTCGTGGGGTCGGCATGGATGTGGTCAAAAATGCAGTCACCGGGCTTGGTGGGCGGATCAATATCACGTCCAATCCAGGTAAGGGATCAACCTTTACCATCATACTGCCCCTGACCCTTGCGGTTATGGATGGTATGGTTGTGTCTGTCGCGGATCAGACAATGGTGGTTCCAATCACCTCGATTGTCGAAACCATGCGTGGCAATGACGACATGATCAACAACCTGGGCTCGGATGGCACCTTGCTATCAATCCGCGGCAGCTTTGTTCCGATCTGTGACGTCGCTGGTGCCCTTGGCCTACGCAAAGAAGACAATGACCAACCCCCCGGCGTTTACCTTCTGGTAGAAACCGAAACCGGACAACGCAGCGCCCTGGCTGTGGATGACATCCACGACCAACGCCAGGTCGTCATCAAAAGTCTGGATGGTGTCTGCGGAGAAATCGCGGGCGTCGCAGCCGCAACCATCCTGGGGGACGGCAAGATCGCGATGATCCTTGACCCAGAAAGCATCCTGGCAGCCTCGCCTGCGGTGGGAGCCTTTGATACCGAGCGGAGAATGAGCAATGCAAGCTGAAGTAAAAAGTAACGACCAAGAAGTTAAGCACGCTCAGTTTAGCGAGTTTGTCAGCTTCACCGTCGCCGGGCAGGCCTTCTGCCTGAAAATCACCCAGATCCGAGAAATCCGGCGCTGGTCCCCAGTCACCATCCTGCCGCATGCGCCTTCGGACGTGTTGGGCGTGATGAACCTGCGTGGTGCCGTGATCCCGATCTACGATCTGTCGGCACGCTTTGGTCTGGAAACAACCGAAGCCAGCGAACGCAATGTTGTGATCGTGGTCTCCTCTGCGGGCAAGCCCGTTGGTCTTCTGGCAGAATCCGTGTCCGAGATCATTTCGATCAACCCGGAAGAGATCCAGGAAACACCGCCTGTGGATAGCCGCAACACCATGGAATATATCCAAGGTATCATCTCGCATGATGACACCATGGTTCGGATCATCAATCTCGATGCAGTGATCTCCGTTCCCGAGCAGGTGCTCTGATGATCGCGGCCGGCTCCATAGAAGCCAATCAAGATGGGTTTACCCTGACGGATCAGGACTTTGAGGCAATCGCTGATTTTGCCTACAAGCATTTTGGGCTGGCAATGTCGAGCAGCAAGAAACCTTTGGTTTCTGCCCGACTTGCCCGACAGTTGCGGCAGCAGAATGCTGGGAACTTCAAAGATTACCTGGCACGGCTGAATGGAAAAAATAGCACTGAGGAACGCAGCAAGCTGCTGTCACTCCTGACCACCAATGTCACGCATTTTTTCCGGGAGCCGCATCATTTTGAAACTTTGCGCAAGGATGTGCTGCCTGGCCTGATCGAAAGAGCACGCAATGGCGGACGCGTTCGGATCTGGTCGGCGGGCTGTTCCAAAGGGCCTGAGCCCTTCACCATGGCGATGATCATTCATAACATGTGCCCCGATATTGGGCGTTATGATTTCAAGATCCTGGGCACGGATATCGACCCTCAGGTGGTGCAATTTGCCAAAACGGCAAAATACCCACAAGAGGAGCTTGGGCAGATCCCGGCCGAGTATCGCAGCTTGGTCCCAAAAATGGAGGCGGACGGGCGCATGCCCGCACACCTCAGGTCGATGATCACCTTTGGGGTGTTGAATTTGATCGAACCCTTCCCTTTCAAGGGTAAGTTCGATGCGATTTTCTGCCGCAACGTGGCCATCTACTTTGACACACCTACCCAGCAGAAGGTCTGGCAAGCCTTTCAACGTAGTTTGACCCCTGGCGGTTACCTGTTCATCGGCCACTCCGAACGCATGTCCGGGCCAGCCGAGGAAAAACTGACGACATCTGGGATCACAACTTATATCAACACTCCCCCGGAGGCAGTGCTCAGTAAATGAGCAGCAAGAGCAACACGAGGAAAAACACATGAGCCTAAAAGACTCTCTACGCGTTATGGTCGTCGATGACATGTCCACAAGCCGCGGTATCATCACCCAGTGTTTGGACGAGCTCGGCATCAAGAATTATATGGTGGAAAACAACGGGCAGTCCGCTTTTCAAAAGCTGACGACAACTCCGGTTCACCTGGTTTTGTCCGACTACAACATGCCTGGCATGGATGGTCTGGGCTTGCTCCAGGCGGTCCGCGGCCATCAAGTGACGCAGCGGCTCGGCTTTATTCTTGTCACCGGCAAACCAACGCCGGAAATCATTGAAGTCGGTAAAAAACTGGGGCTGAACAACATCATCCGCAAACCGTTTACAGTGGCCACCATGAAGCAGGCGATCGAACAGGTCGTCGGGCGGCTGTAATCATGGAAGGGCAGCACGAAACTATTTCCGGCCTTAGCGCTATTTCAGCACGCGAAATGCGGCAACTGTACTCCAAGGTGCAAACCCTGGAAGATGTGGTCCATGATATCTTTGACCGTGGCACCAAGCCAACCCGGCAAGAGACACAATCTCTGCAGGACTTTGACTTGGTAATGCAGACCCTCGCGGGGATGGCCAGTTTCTTTGAGAAGGTGGAAACACAGATCCTGGATACTGGCAAGGCTGACATCCAGGCCGCCACGGAAACGGTAACGCTGCAAAAACTGCGGGACCGACTGCGGGAAATCGGGAGCTTTGTCGCCAACTAAGGCGTCACCTACCCCAATCAAGGCCCTATACAGACTCTAAAAGCCGTTTGAGCATTTTGCTTGAACGGCTTTTTTCCTTTCCTTGCAGTCTCAGCGCGTTAGATTACCGATAGTTCCGTTTGGTTTCCTTGGTAATTGTATGACACGCTTTTTCAAACTCCTGATCGCAATAGTCTGTTTCACGCTTCCCCAGAGCGTCGCGGCGGGACGGGACAGAATTGCCTTGGTCATTGGCATGGCCGATTACCAATATTTGCCACCCTTGGAGAACACCCATAACGATGCCAACGGTATGGCACAAAGCCTTGAAAACATAGGTTTTGACGTCACTCTATCACTCGATGCGACGGCGCAGGATATGGTTGGGCTGTTGGATGATTTTGCTTTTCGCTCAGAGGTGGCTGACCTCGCGCTGATCTATTTTGCCGGACATGGCATCGAAGTACAGGGTGAAAATTTCCTCATCCCCGTGGATGCCAATGTTACCAGCAACCGCGATGTTCAGCGCCAATCCGCCTCGTTGAAGCAGTTGCTGGCCGCAGTGGATCGCGCCCGCAAGATGCGCGTCGTGATTCTTGACAGTTGTCGGGATAATCCCTTGGGTGACTCGATCGCCCTAAGCCAAACCGAAGCCACACAAACCACCTCAGAGGAGACCCGTGGCGGCGGTGGCGGCATGGCCGCGGTGGATCCTGATCGCGGAACACTGGTGGCCTTTGCCGCCCGCGATGGTCAGGTCGCTCTGGATGGCAACGGAACAAATAGCCCCTATGCCCAAGCCTTGATGCAGAAAATGGTACAGCCCGGACTGGAAATCAGCCTGATGTTCCGGCAAGTGCGGGATCTGGTACTGGAAAAAACCGGCAACCTGCAAGAACCCCATACCTATGGCTCGTTGACCGGAGTGCCCTTCTATCTCGCCGCCGCAAACCCGAACGGCGCCGAGGCCCTGCCTGCGGGCACATCTGAAGCCTGGTCTGCGGTAAAACCGGACCAGGAAGAGCAGCTTTTGGCTCTGGCAGAGCTGGGCGATACCCGGTCAATGCTGGGGCTTGCCTATATGCGGCTGAACCCCAATGCGGGTCGGTTTGATCCCGTCGCTGCCGTTGATTTTTTGCAACGCGCGGCGGATGCCGGCGCCCCAGAGGCCCAGTTTGAACTGGCCAAGCTTTATGAGCGGGGCACTGGTGTCGACGCCGACCCGCAAAAGGCGCTGGCGCTATACCAAGCCGCCGCTGCACAGAACTTTGCCGATGCAATCAACGATCTGGGATTTTTGCATCATCAGGGTGGTCTGGGTCTGCCGGCCAACCCGCAAAAAGCCTATGAATTTTTTCAGCATGCTGCCGAACTGCGGCACCCGCAAGCCCAGTTTAATTTTGCCGCCCTCATAGATGACGGCCTGGTCCCCGGCAAAGGCCCCGAGGATGCGGCACATTTCCTTTACGCCGCCCTGCGATCCGGCAGCGCTGATGTTCTGGATTTGTTGAGCAAACGCCCGAATATGTTCACCTTGGACACCCGCAGGGCACTGCAAGACAGGCTGAAAGAAAATAAGTTTTACCAAGGCTCTATTGATGGTGATTTTGGTCCGGGTACTCAGCGGGGTATTCGCCGGGCATATGGGCTTGAAGGTTAGTTCGATCATTTGAAAATCGAACAATTTTAAGGAATTAGAACTATGTTTAGACTATCAAAGACGATGTTTGCTTGTGTTGGTGTTGTCCTGCTGTTCATGGCGGGGCCGGTATTAGCGCAAAGTACAGGTGAAGGTTCCAGCAGCGGCACTGGCGGCAGCAGCGGCACTGGCGGCAGCAGCGAAGCTGGCGGCGGAACATCTTCAACCGGCAGAACTGCGGCAACCCAAGTCTCGTCTGTCCCCCAATTGTCCACACGGATATCGCAGATGAAGAGCCTGTGCACTGACTCTGGCGGCTTTGTTGTGGATTGTCTGGCTGAGCGCATCGAGACGCTCGTATTGGATGCTTCAGATCTGCACGGTCACCAAGAGATGAAACAGATTTTGCGCGATACCGCAGAAGAGCTGCGGCAACTGGCCCGGGCAAATAGTGACCGCACAGCGCCGCGCGCCCGCATCACCAGCCCTGACGGGCAGCGCTCTACGCGCCCCTTGGTGGCTGTCACCCCAAGCCGACGCGCTAGCGCCCACAGACAGGCCATCGCAATCCTTGAAGAGGCTGAGACCAAACTGCTACGCTCCTCTGCGCAGTCTGCCGCCCGGGCCAGCCAGTATCAGCAGGTGGCCAATGCCTTGGGATCAAACAAGGTTCTGCTGCGCTCCTGAGTCCTGGAGCCTTGCAAGCCAGATACGCAGAAGGGTCACCTATAGGCGGCCTTCTGCGATCCAGGCATCCAGTTGGCGACGGCTGATTTCAAAATGCATGCTGTCTTCGCGACGGAAACCGGCGCCCCAGACCCAGCCTTCGTCAAAGAAAAAATCCGCCATGATGGTCAGCCCCAATTGGGTCTTCCCATCGGTAAAATTATCCAACTGACCATCAATATTCAGATCAACAGCCAAACCATAGCTATGGGTGGACAGTGAATTGGTGGTGCCCCGGATACGACGCACACACAGCGCCCCGGCGGTATTGATGCGATTGTAGAGATCCGGATCAGCCTGTCGGATGTTTTCAAACACCACCTTCAGGCTCTCGATGGCCGGCCGCAGCATGCTGACCCGGATTGGGCCAACTTGTTCTGTCACCAATTTTTCCTTCAGCTCGGGGTTGGTCATCGGCTGGCATGTGTCGTTCAGAGTTTCCCGTGGCCGCCCCAGACGTTCCGTGAGATACTTCCCACCAGTTACCTGTAAGCCGCGATTGACGTTCACCCGATCGGCAATCAGCACAACCTGAGCATAGTCAAGATCCGCCCCTTCGGTCTGATCCCAGATCTCGCGCTCGGCTTCGGCAGACGAACCGGACGGCGCAATCTGGCCACCATTTGCCAGCGGCAGGCGCGCTACCTCGGTCTGAAGATCGGTCAACCGCAATTGCAGATCCTCGATCTGCTGGCGCAGCATTTCAATTTCGATTCGCGCCGTGGAATCAACCGATGCCCCCTGGAAGTCCTCTTCGGAAAGCATCCATTTCAAGCCAATCCAGACCGCAGGTGCCAACAGCACCCCGATACAGATAATAATCGCCGGTAAAATCCGCATAACACCCTCAAATCAATACCCAACCATTCAAGGCGCAGGACGCAGCCGAGTAAAGCCCTTTGACCAAAAATTTCACCGCATACGACAAGGCTCTTATTCACCCCGGCCCATTGGCAGAACCATTTATGTGGTATAGTCTTTTAAGTAATGTTTTTCAGTATAAGGGACAAGTTATGGTCCGCGACAATATTATCGCCGCATTCATGTGTTCTGCTCTGCTATTGCCTGCCTCTCTTGCCCATGCCCAGGCGAACAGTGGCGACCAGTCTGTGGAAGAAATTACCAAGATCCTGCAACAGCAAAAAACCCGGGGATTGGTGATTGCGCCAAGCGCCGCTGCAACAGCGCCACAGGCATCGGATGCTCAGGAAACCGCCACCGTGGCTTCCTCCAACGCAGATTATTCCCCGGTTGATCAGCAATCACAGATTAATCTGCAGATCTCCTTCGATTTCGATAGCGCCACGCTGCGGGCTGATCAGCAACCCAAGCTGGAGAATATGTGCGCGTCTATGCAGCTTCTGCAGGGAACGGTTTTCCAGATCATTGGCCATACGGATAGCTCTGGGTCAGCCAGCTACAATGAACGGCTTTCCCTGCTGCGCGCACAGGAGGTCCGTCGCCATCTGATCAGCAGCTGCGGCATTGCCGAAAACATGCTCAAGGCGATCGGCATGGGAGAGGCAGCGCCCTTTAATGCAGCCAACCCCCGGGCAGATGAAAATCGCCGGGTAGAATTCCAGGCCCTGGGCTAACAGATGCAATTCAACCCGGCCCCGTTGCGGCCTGAAGATGTGCATCCTTTCCGGTTTTGCATAGCTCTTCCTGCCGTGTCTGGAAGGGCTGCAAAAGCGCTGAGCTTGCACAAGGATAGGCTGCGATGATTACCTCTCAGCCCGGTGATCTTTTTCAACCGGGCGACCTGCTCAACAACACCTATCGAATTGAAATGCTTTTGGGCCGAGGCGGGACATCCAACGTCTACAAGGCCCGCTCGGAGATTTCCGGGAACCTGGTCGCCATCAAGGTTCTCAAACAGGAATTCTCCGGGAATGAGGATTTTACCGTCCTTATGGCCCGCGAGGAAAACATCCGCGAAATACGCCATGATGCCGTGGTGCGGTATTCGGAAAATCATCGCACACCAGATGGCCATATATACCTGCTGATGGACTACATCGACGGACCTGGCCTGGACAAGAAACTCAAACAGGGGCCTATGGATGCAGCCGATCTTTTGATCATCTGTCGGCGCGTCGCAGAAGGCCTGAAAGCGGCACATGCCCGCAATATCGTCCACCGAGATCTGAGCCCAGACAATATTATCCTGCGCGATGGCAATCCGGCACAGGCTGTTATTATTGACTTTGGCATTGCCAAGGATACCAACCCTGGCGCCCAAACCATTGTTGGCAATGAATTTGCAGGCAAATACTCCTATGCAGCGCCTGAACAGCTGTCGGGCAATACGGATGCCCGTGCCGATATCTATTCGCTGGGGGCGCTGTTATTGGCTAATTTCCGCGGCGCCGCGCCGTCCTTGGGTGCCAACCCAATGGAAGTTGTTGAAAACAAACAAAAGCCACTGAATACCGAGGGGCTGCCAACGCCGTTCAAACAGCTTATCGAACGGATGTGCGACCCGGATCCGGACAGGCGTCTCGGCAGTGCAGCTGATGTGCTGACCTTTCTTGATCGCGTCGAAAACGACCCCAACGCAGCGATTGAGCCAGAGGCTGCACCGCCTGCGGATGAGGCCACAATCATCGTCCCAAATGCAGCAGCCGCCGCAAAGAAAACGCCCCAATCCCCCCCAAAGAAACCATCCAAAGCCGAAGGCGGCCGGAGCAAGGCGCCTATCCTGGTTCTGGTCGCGATACTTGCCTTTGTTGGCGCTGGGGTGGGGGCCTTTTTCTCCGGCCTGCTTGATCCCTTGTTGGGGCCGAGCTACCCCGTGGCGCAGCCTTTTACATTGATTGTTGAAAAGCCAAAAACCGGCCCAACCCGCGCGGTCGGCAATATGCCCTCTGAAGACAGTCGAACTGCGCTGGCCGATCTGGTGGAGCAAGCCGATATCTCCCTCTCAAGCGGGGCGATTTCCGATAGCTGGGCCCAGGATGTTCTGGCGACAGTTCGCCCGCTGTCGGATCTTCAGCAGTGGCGGCTGACGGTCAGCGACAATCAGGCAAAGCTGAGCGGAATCACTAGTGACCCGGATCTGGCCGCCGCGCTGAACGCCAAATTCGCAGACGGGCTGCCGGGTGGTTTGGACGGAGCCGTGCAAATCACCTATCGGCTACCCGTTGTGGCCATTTCACAGGTCCGCGGCCTGGTTGGCGGCTTTGAAGACTGCGGACCGCTAAATGTCAGTCCTGGCTCTGTGGGGGGCGGATTTGGCCCCGAGGATACAATCACCGTAACCGGGCGGCTTGCCGGATCGGAGACCCGTGTTCGGATGTTCGACGCCCTGCGCGGTCTCGTCGGAAACCGCAAGATCGCCCTGAAGGTTGAGATCCTGAACCCCTCGCTCTGCATTGTCGAAGCGGCGTTGCCCAAGGCACCCACAGGAAAAATAGATGTGGTATTCAGCACCGGCAATGAAAGTACGCCCAATCCTTCGGGTCGTTTCTTTGTCGGCGAAAACCCGGTTATTGATGTAAAACTGCCGGCCTCAATCACTTCAGGATTTCTGACGGTTTCCATCCTTGATGTCTCTGGCAATGTCTTCCACTTGCTGCCCAATCTCTCGCGTCAACAGAATTCGATTGCGGAGCTGCGCGGTGACACAACGGGCCCACTCTCTGTGCGCGTGGCCTATACCCTGGCGGAATCTGCCCTGAATGGTGGCCTTGCCTTCCGGGTTGACGATAGCACCCTAGGCAAAAGCCGGGTTTTGGTTCTGCATTCATCGGAACCCTTGTTCGCCGGGCTGCGCCCAACCTCCGAAAGTGCCGTTGGCTTTGCCGAAGCTCTCAAGGAAAACAGCGCACGGGATGCCGGGTTGATCCTCTCTATGGACAGCAAGATATTGGAAACAGCCCTGCCATAACGACAAGGCGTCAGGCTCTCGATACTGCTGGCGCACTCACGGCCTCCCCAAGGGAAACCTCAGGAAAATCCGCTATCAAAGCATCGCGGTTTTTTTATTACGTCAAATCACATCGACAATAATGTGGGAGATATTGTCGGCTCCACCGCCCTCCAGGGCGATCTGCAACAGGCGATCACCAACGGTTTCCAGCGGTGCTGTCGAAAGCACCTCCTGCAGAATGGGAAAGGTCGCGTATTTGGTCAAACCGTCAGAGCAGATCAGGAACCGGTCCCCGCTTTCGACCATACCCCGAACCTTATCCAGTTCCAGCGCGTCACCCACCCCAACGGCGCGGGTGATCGCATTGGCGTGGGGGTGTTGATCGGCTTCGTCCCAGGTCATCTTGCCCGCCAGAACGAAATCAGCCACGGCGGAATGATCGCTGGTCAGCATCTCGATCGTACCATTTCGCAGCCTATAGATCCGGCTGTCCCCGGCCCAAAGGCAAACAAAATGACCGTTCGCCAGGATCAGCGCCACAACCGTCGCGCCAATCGTGCCACCGCCACGCGCTGCGGCCTCGGCCTGGATGGCGTGGTGGGCGTTTTGTATTCTGTCGCGCAGCCCGTGCATCTTTGCAGCCGGGTCCAGCCCAAGCGGCAGCGTCGCTACAGTGTCGACAATCAAGGCGCTTGCGAAATCTCCGGCCTGATGCCCGCCCATCCCGTCAGAGATCAACCAGATATCATGGTCTGGCAAGGCAAGGATCGCATCCTCATTGACCTTTCGTTTCAGCCCCACATGGGTCTGCGCCGCAAAACGGTATGTCTTATCATTTGTCATATCGGTTGGGCCTCCCGCCATATTGGTGCCGCAAGATCAAACAACCCAGACCCCGCATGTCCTAGGGGCAAATCCGGTCTGACCATCATCCGCGGCCCACTCTCCAGGTAGGTGCTCCAGACCCCGCCGCCTGGCACCTGTTTTGCCAGCAGGGCGCCAGCAAGATGGATCGCAACCAGAGAATCGTCACCGCCGCTTCCCGTCAGAACCAGCGTCTCCCCCTGCTGCCGCAGAGGAACGGATGCGCGCAATCCCGGCACCTCCAGAGATTGGAGTTGTTGTTCTAGCCGGGTTATTGTCATGCCATTTTCAAGCGTCGAAAGCGCGATGTCTTCCAGCTTTTCAAACAAGGCCCCCTCGCGCAGATGATCCAGCGCCGGCGGCCCCGGGGTCTCCAACGGCAATACCAGCGTCAGCGGAAACCGACGGCCAACACGATCCACCGAGGGCATCAAAACCCCCATGATCTTGCTGGGGCCAGCCAGGCCAGCCGCCAGGGTGAACCGCCATAGCGGCGCCGACATATAGTGGCTGTCGAACCCCGCACCGTACTGGGCCTGCCCCTCCATCATCAGCTGCTGCACCCAGTTGTCCCAAACCCGCACAAATCCACCCGCCACATTGATCCGGAAGAAATCTCCGACGTCGGGCATCTTGCCAAAGGCTCCAAACCCCGCCGCCATCACATCGACTTCGGGCAGCGGAATTTTGCCATGGCAGGCAGGGCAAAGGGGTTCACCACCGATCCCGATTGCAACTCAAACAGGGCCAGGCGGCCGCCAACACGGAAGTTCACCCGGCGTCGGTCGCTGACATTGGTGCGCCGCACCTCTGCCGCATCCAGCAGCCGGAACCAGGCCCAGGGCCCATCACGCGACAGGGTGTTTTCATTGCCACGCCGCTGCGGCAGCAGGGTAATCCGGGCCAGGCCAACGGATCCGGGCCAGTTCACCGCCACCGGTGTCGGTTGCCCCATGCGGTGATTGTAACTGACCTTTGACCCGTCAATTTCCAGCAGAACTTCTTTCGCCTTGGGGTCCAGCGCCTTTGGGGTGATCTGAAACTGAACTGAAGGATTAGCCGCCCCATTAAAGAAGGCATCACGGATTTCAGCGGCATATTGCATCTGCTGCAACACTGCTTGGCTAATCCCCAGATCAACGTCATTCACCCGTTTCCAGGTCCAGGGCCGGCTGCGGGTATCGACATATTTCAGCAGGTTTTCATCAAAAAACCCGTCGATAAGCCCACCCGGGGCAAAAAGCTTGGCAAAGTCCACCATCGCCACATCCGCCCGCGCACGCCGGTTGAACGGATAGCGGTTGTCCAGGGCCTTTTGACAAAACGGCAGTACCGCAGATTGCCAGCGCGCGTTGATCGACGCCCGCGTGCCCTCGGATGTAATGCCAGACGAGCCCGCCGAAATCTGTGTTGCCCAGCGTTGAATAGGCCCGTCAATCCGCGACGCCGTCTGCTGGAATTGCAGCAGCGCCTGACCACTTTCCCCCGAGGCCACACCGCTGAACGACATCTTGTTCAGCTCTTGATAGACCAGTTGCAAAGACCCCATCAGGTCATCCAACCGCGAAGGCTGCCCCTCTAGCCGGACCACCAGATCGTGCAGCCACTGAAAGCGTTCCTGCACATAGGACCCTGGCGGTTTGGGGGCCTCTCCTGGCGCGTTGGCGGCAGAATTGATCAGAGCTTCCAGCAGAATTTGCCCCTGAATGGACATACCCGACCGGGTTTCGATGCCGACAACCTGGGAAACACCCTCGTTCAGCGAAGCGGAATCCAGTGCTGATCGATCCTCGGCCAGCCGGGTTTCGCGGCTGATTTCCGTCAGGATATTCATAATCGGCGAGGTCGGCCCGGACAGGACATTTGTCACTTCAACCGCATGGCTGAGCGACTCCAGCGGCACGATATCAACATCCCCCAAGATCTGGTCATAGCGGCTGATATAATCGTTGTAATAGAGATCCAGCACATCGCGGCTCAACGCCAAAAGCGCCGCTTCACTTTGGCCATCCCCCGCCCGTTCGCCCAGAACCCAGGCCTCATTCTGTACCCGTTCGGAAACACTCACCGCTTCGGGCAAAAACACGTTGTTAAAGCCGTCATAGGTAAAAATACCCTCGACACCTTCGTTCAGCGGCTTACCAGAGCTGCGCACAAGGACCCGCTTTACCGAAGGACCGCCAATTTCGGTCAAACGCCATTTTGGCAGGCTGGTCGCCTGATTGGAATTGATGATCCCGTTGTAAACCCGCTGTGCCAGCGGCATTTCCGACAGGATATTCTGCGCCTGCTCCACCAGTGGACCGTTCAGGGCGATCTCTTCCATCGGTTGCGACAGCAGCGCCGACAAATGATCCATCAAGTCATTGCGCATCTGCCCACGTGCGGCGCCAGGATAGGCCACCAATTCCCAATCCAGCCGCATCCATTCCTTGACCAGATCCGGATTCATCGGCCCCTGCAGGCCCAGCATCAAATAGATCTTCAGCGCTTCATACAGCACATCAGGATTGTTCACATTACCTGCAATTTGTTCTTCCAGACGCACCAGAAGCCGCGGCAACAGGCGTTGGTTCAGCGCGGCGCGATAGGTCTGTGCCGTCTGGGTGCCAATGACCTCGCCCTGATACAGGCCATATGTCATGGCGCGTTCAGGCTGCGGATCTGACAACACCGGATTGCCCGGCATGTCACGCAGCAAGTTAAGTGCCTCCGCCACCGGCACAAGATCGGTATCGCCCACTGGACTGGCTGGCAGGGTTGCGGCCCTAGCCTGATACTCGACAACCTGCGCCTCGGCCTTACGAATGAACTCGGCGTTCTGAAAGAAGGAATTCACCCAAAGCCCGCCCATGGCCGCAGCCACCAGTACAGTTGCGGTAATCGCCGCGCGCCGCGTCCAACGATAGCGGCGCTCAACCTTGTCATCTGCGGAAACCAGGCCGGCCTCGGGGAACAACACGCCTTCAAACAAGCGGGTCAGGAAAAAGGACCGCCCCGTCCCCTGGCCGGTGCCGATGGCTTGCCGTCCAATGCCAAAGGTCTGCGCCATGCCCAGCATCAGCCGGTCAATCGGCGTCCCTTCCTGAGTCCCGGAGGTGAAATAGACCCCTCGCAGCATCTGGCGTTGCTCATAACGGTTGTCCTGAAAGACCTCGGTCAGAAACTCTTTGGCCACGGCCCGCATCGAGGCCAGCTGCGACGGGAAACCTGCCACCAGCGCGCGGCGCTGATGATCGGTTTCTGCCTGCATTTTCTCCAACAGCTGCGCATTCATCTGCCCCAGAAGCCCTGCAAACTCCTCGTCAAAATGCTCAATTGCGGCGGCGTCTTTTTTGCTTTTGATCAGCGGCAGGGTAAAGCCCCAGACCTGCTCGCGCTCTTCTTTGCCAAGAGTGTCAAAATACTCCTGAAAGCCCGCGATGAGGTCGGCCTTGGTGAACAGAACATAGACCGGAAAGCGCACCCCAAGCCGTTCGCGCAGCTCAGACAAGCGCCGCCGCACAGCCTGGGCATGGGATTTTTGTGTCATCTCGTCCTGCAGCGAAAGATCCGACAGCGAGATCGCCACCAAAGCCCCATTGATTGGCTGGCGCTTGCGGTACTTTTTCAACAGGCCCAAAAAGCCAAGCCAGGCGACATTGTCTGCCTCTGCGTCGCTTTCCTGTGTGGTATAGCGCCCGGCGGTGTCGATCAGCACCGCGTCATTGGTGAACCACCAATCACAGTTGCGCGTGCCGCCAACACCACCAATGGCGGCTTTGCCCAGCTTGTCCGCCAGGGGAAACTGCAGGCCCGAGTTCACAATGGCCGTGGTTTTCCCTGATCCCGGCGGGCCAATGATCACATACCAAGGCAGCACATTCAGATGCCGCCGCCCGTTTTTGGACTTGCGCAGCTCTGCCATCGCCTGCTTGAATTTTCCACGCAGCTCGCCGATTTCTTCCAGCATCACATCGTCATCATCGACAACATCTGCGGCTTCGACCATGTCGTCAGCCATCGCTCGGTCACGGCGGCGTCGCAGCCAGAATACCAATCCGATGATCAGCAGGGTCAGGACCCAGATCACCGCAATGGTGATCACCCGCGCCTGAATGCCGTCAAAGGGACGCCAGTCAGCGCTGCCAATGTAGGGCGCAAAAAACCAGGTACAGGCTGAAAGCGCGATCGCCAGCAGGATGAGCGCCGAATAGAGCGATCGAAACATCGGCAAAAGATAACGGCGGATCATTGGTCAACCTCCTGCACCAGCAAGATCTCGATACGGCGGTTCTTGGCCCGCCCGGCCTTGGTGCCGTTGTCGGCAATGGGCTCTTTTTCTGCACGGCCTTCGGCAGACAGACGCGTCGGGTCGTTAAAGACCTGAGCCATGCCCGTCATCACCGATTTGGCCCGTGCCAAAGATAGCGCCATGTTGGAGGGGAAGCGCGACGAGCGAATAGGGATATTATCCGAGTGGCCGGCCACAATGACCTGACCCTTTTCTTCGTTCAGCGCCTCAGCAACACGGGCCACGGGTGTTTTAAACCCCTTGCTGAGCTGGTCAGAACCAGAGCCAAACATTCCCGATCCCGCCAATCGAATGATCAGCGTGTTGCCCTTTTGGAAAACCTCAACAATGCCTTCGTCAATTTCCGGGCCCAGAAAGCCTGCAACCTTGGCCACTTGTTCTTCCAGCGTTTGGATCGGCGGTGGTGGCGGCGGTGGCGGTGCCCTGCGCTCCAACTCGACGGGTGGGCCAGAGTCAACGATGCTCAGCTGGCCGATCACATTGCCTGTCTGATTGGACAAGGCCCAGCTCAGCCCCAGGAACTGCGCCACCAGCAACACGCTGGTCACCACCAAGGCGATCCAGACCAGGCGCCAGGCCGACAGCACCTTGAAAGGTTTGATCACCCCTTCCCAATGGGGCGACAGATCCCGTTCAATCGGGCCACGCTGGTTGCGCAGAATGCGGGCCAGAGCGGCGCGGATTTGCAGGTGCTTTTCAGCCCCACCCTGCTCAATACGCAAACGGCCCTCAAAGCCCAGCGACATACACATGTAGAGAAACTCCAGCATGTCGATATTGGCCCCGGGTTCTTTTTCCAGACGGGCCAGAAGGTCATAAAACCTGTCACCACCAACGGTTTCTCGGTGAAATGTCCCAACCATGGACTGCAGGCCCCAGCTGGATTGCCCACCCCAGGGCGTGTTCAGCACCACATCATCCAACGTCGCACAGAGCGCATAACGGGCGACTTTTACCGTCTGCGCAGCGATACCCGCCTGCAAAGCGCGATTTTCAAAGGCCCGCACCTCGGCCACCACGTTCTTGCGCAGCCCATCTGGGTCCATATGCTGCGCCCGGTTGCGAATGCGGCTGATCAAGGCAAACAGGGTCGAAGCGCAGGCGGTCAGCGAGTTCATCCCTGTCAACGCCATAGGTGCAGCTTTGCCTGCTGCCCCGCCGGGTTGACTGCCGGATTGGTTGCTTTGAGCCGTGGCCGCCTGGGGCACACCAAAGGCATCCAGCCCGGCACCAGAAGCAGGGTCCTGGCCACCGTCGCCGGGTGGGGCGGCAACGGGCGTCGGCTGCGGTGTCGCAGTACGGCGTCCGCCAGGGTTGGGGCGGATCACCGTTTTGTCGGTATCGCCCGGTTCTGCAAAGGGATCGTCATAATCACCCATGATCTCTTACCCACTCACCAAATTACCAAAATCACCCCCACAGCGCAGGGCTGATGTATCTGCCTGCCTTAGCTGTTGCGAATGGCCCAAAGTTCCATCTTAAGCCCCGGATATTGCCCGGACACATGCACCGCAACGCCGCCAGAGGTGGTCATCTTGCGCCAATAGGGGCTGTCCGCATCCATTTCAAAATAGACCACACCAGAATGATAGGGGATCTGGCGTGGGGCCACCGGCAGGGGCCGCAGCGTGATCCCCGGCAGTGCCGAATTGACCAGTTGTCGAATTTCCTCAACCGGGCCGATCTTGGCCTGGCCGGCAAAATGGCGCCTCACGTCTTCGGCAGGCAGGTCTGCACTCACCGCCAGCACAAACCCGGCATTGCCCAACAGTTTGCGATCCGCAATCACCCCAACCGAGATGCCATATTTGCGCTCTTCCAGTTTGATCGCGATAGCCGTCTGTTCCAGTACCGAGCTGAGATATTGCCGCAGCACCCGGATGAGCGGCGCAAAACAGCCCATCAGATCGTCATGGGTATAAGGGGGCAACTCCGGCGCCTGTTTGTCCGCCGCCATGTAGCCTGACAGCTCCCCGGCCAGACCGGCACAGAGCATATACAAACGTTCGGGGTGCAGGTTTTCGATCTGCCGCAAATGCCGGATCATCGGCAACATCCGGTTCACCACCGCCAACAGCATAAAGTCAGAAACATCTGCCACACCGCGGGCAGACCCTGCCTCGGCCAGACGGCCCGACAGGGCCTCCATCCGGTGCGCCAACAACCCTTCGAGTTCACGCAGGAAGTCCCGCAGGACCGAGGCCGCGCGCGCATCCAGGCAAGAGGGTATAAAGGCCTGATCCAGGATGATCTCTTTATCTGAGCGCACCTCGATGATACGCGCCACCGGGATCGCCAGCAGGTCCGCCATGTCATCTACACCCAGCGCAAATTGCAGCCGCATCTTGCCCACACTCAAAGGCACCGGTTTGCGCTCTGTGCTGGTGACATCGGTGACTTCCTGGCTCGCCGGGCGCAACCGGCTAGCGGACCGCTCGGCTCCGCTCAGGTCGACCTCAACCGCGCCTTGGCGACGCTGCGGCACCGTAAGATAGACAACGCAGTCCTTTATGGTGGTCGGCACTTCTAGCGCCGGGGGATGTGGATCTGCCATCGGCACCCGAAAGATGCTGCCATCCTGGGTCAAGCCCTCGCAGGATTTGAGAGCGAACTGGCCGATCTTCAGCGCCTCGTGGTCAATTTCCAACGCATTGACCCCCCAGGCATAAGGGGCAAGACGACGGGCCAGGCCTGTCACCAGGCCTTCGGTATAGCGATCTGATTGCTGGAAGTGATGCGGCTGTAGAAATAGCCCCTCAGTCCAAAGCACCTTGCTGTCCCAGGACACCTGGTTCTCCCCTTAATTGTCCGCGCAGATCTGCGCGGTTCAGTCTTTTAATTTGTCCAATTGCGCCTTGTAGGCCCGCGCAAATTCGCGGCTGAACAAGTCATGAAAATCGTTTTCGGCCTGATCCGAAATCTCGGAAAACAGCCGTTCATAGACGTCCCAATAGCGGGCTTTTTTACCACGCAAGAGACCGCTTAATCCGCCTTTATCTTCGATCTGCGCTTCCAGCGCCTTGGGGTCGAGCCGGGTCAAAACGCCTTTCAGCGCCGCCTCCATGCCAGTCACCATGGCAACTTCATGCGCCTTGATATCCTTCAGCGCCTCTTCGACGGCAGTCTCGGGGCTGAGATAGCCCTTGGTGGCGGGTTTCAGCATGGCCTCGACAGCTTGCTCTGGAGTGATCGAGAACTTTAGCGGGTTGTTGCCCCCAGCCGAGATCATCGTTTGTTCGATGCGGAATTCCGATTTGATCGAGGTCCGCGTCATCAGGATTTCACGCAGGCCCGTCACCAATGTCTGCAAGACCCGCCCCATACGCCCCATAGATTTGGACGGGTCTTCATCTCCCAAAGCATTCTCTTCAACACCAAGACCCCGCAAAAACGCAGCGACCGCGTTTGAGGGCAGTTCCGATTTGCCCGCGACCTCTGTCTCAGCTTGTTTTGGGGTCTCTTTGGCCAGTTCTGTTTCCACTGGTGTCGCCCCTGGCGCGACACCAGGCGTGTCATCTAGCCCAGGCGCTTCTAGGGTTGTGGCTACGGTATCCGAGGGTTCGGCAAAGGGGTCTGATGACGCCGCCGCTGGTGGTACAGCCGGGGCAGGTTCTACAATTGCCGCTGCGGGAGCAGGCCTAGGTGTCGGAACAGGGGACACGGCAGCAGGTGCGGCCGTAATCGGAGGCGCAGCGGGGCTGGGCGTAGCCGGTTCGCCGATCCCTGACAAAAAGTCATCATCCCAGTCATCCGGGATTGTCGCGCTATGTGCAGCCGGGCTTGCAAAACTATCCGCCGCCGACGCAGAATGGCTGGGCAGGCTGGCGCCGACCCCTTCGCGCCCGTCACTGGGCTTTTGGAAAAATGGATCTTCATCTTCGCCCAGAGGCGGCAACAGATCATCAATCGGATCAACCGGGTTGAGCTGCGATGGTCCGGTGGGGTTCGAGGCGCCAAGAAGATCATCCAAAAAATCCCCGGCAGGACCTGCATCATCCAACAGCGCCATCGGATCCGGCGCATTATTGGCCACCCCATGCGACACCGGTGCATCGGACAACGGATCGGGGATCATCTGCGCGGTTGAGCTGCTGTGAATTTCGACCAGCAGCTCGTAGTTGCCCACACAGAGCACATCGCCATTGTTCAACGGCGTCGGCGTACGTCCAAGCGGGATTTTGGAGTAGTTCAGAAAGGTTCCGTTTGCGCTGAGATCAACTACCACAACATTGCCATTGTGGTCCTCGATGGCGCAATGGTTGCGCGACAACAGCTGATCCGGGTCAGGCAGAACCATATCGTTGCTGTCGCCCCGCCCAATGGTCAGGCTGGGCCCCAGCATTGCGACCGGCGCAGCATTGCCAGGCATCGCACCAGAGTTCTGAAACTTGAGTGTCACCCCCATGGGTCGCTTAGCCTCCCACCAACACGGTGAACTCACCCTTGATGATCAAACCGCCACAGGCGGCGGTATCCGTGATCCGCGCCGCTGGCAGTTTATTGATCAGCACCGTCCCCGAACCTTTGACAATGGGGTGTGGCGGCGCCGCCGTGCACATATCGCTCAGCCGGGCGGCCGGCAGTTTCCCTACCAGAACGGTCACCGCACAGGGCGGCATGATCGGTGTTGGCACCGGCAAGGCCGGTGGTGGTGGAATCGACGGCAGCATGCAGGCATGCAAATCCAACACCCGTGCCTGGGGCATTCCCATATCAGGCCTCCTCTTTCTCGTTACCTGGATCAGGATTGGCCGCTTTGGCCCTGCCCTGTCCATTACCCCCACGCGCAATATCCAAAGCACGCGCGACCAAAATCCGGCCGTGTTCTTCAAACTTATCAGACAATTGGCTCAATGCTACCATATTCATCGCAAAGGCCGCTGCTTCTGACGCTCCAGCGGGGGCCGGATATTGGTTGAGGTCTCCCGGCCCCAGTGTTCCCGGTGCATAAAGCACCGAAAGGGCGCAATTCACCGTATCATCATCAATGTAGGCGTGATCCAGCGTCAACCGGGCCGCGTCCCGGTTTTCCTCTGACGGATCCCTGACCCAGGCTTCGGAACAGCTCAGCGAGGCGGGATCCTTGTCGGAGCGCGGACCGATATAATCCCGGGCTGCCATACAGGCCCACCAAACCCGCTCACGCGGGGGGAGCAAGACCCCCAAAAGCCGCAACAGATCCACCAAGGCCTCTTTGTCGTAAAGCTCTTTCAGGACAACACCAGCCGCCGCCGATGGCGGCGATTGGAGCGGCGTTTTCAACAACACATTGGCATGCGACAGCAGTTTGGCCACGGGGTCAGCGGGAAGCTTGACCAGGTTTTCGAAGTTCTCTGACATATTTCCCACCTAGTTGATCATCGTCAGGCCGCCTTTAAGGGTCAGCATCGCGTCCCCTTTGACGGTTGTCATTGGGGCCTTGGCCTCAACCATGGCACTGCCTTCGACTTTGATCATAGGTCCTTTGATCGTCACACCTGAATTGTCGATCTTCACCGACGAAGGCCCGACCTGTAGCAAGATCTCCAGACCAGCTGTCATTTTAATTTTGCCGGCCGTGGCATCCACCGAGATATTGCCAAGACTGACGGTTTCATCATGATTGCCCTTGGCGATGGTCTCGGTCAAGTTTCCGGTGTCCACATCCAGGGTCATGTTGCCTGTCTGAATGGTTTCCGCCTTGTCGCCAGTTTCAACCACCTCTGTACGGTTGCCGCTTTTGACCACCTCATCCATGTGCTGTTTGACGGTCATGGCATAGCTTTTTTCATCGGTGCCAGGCGCATCCGGTTCCGGCGCGTCCAGACCGATGGTGACGGCTGAGCGGTCTTTGATCAACATCTGATGATCTTTTTCCGCCTGCACCCGCATCAGTTCTTCGCCCTTTTTGTCGTCGAACATCAGCTCATTGTAACCGCCGCCGCCCTTGGAGGAGTTGGTTTTGATGCCCAGCTGTGTCTGATCATCCGGGTAGGTATAGGGTGGCATGGTATCGGCATTATACAACATACCGGTACAGATCGGGCGATCCGGGTTGCCATCCTCAAACTGCACCACCACTTCCTGGCCGATGCGCGGCACCGCAACCATGCCCCAGTTTTTCCCCGACCAGGGCGTCACAACCCGCACAAAACAAGAGGATTTCTCATCTGCATCGCCTTCACGGTCCCAGTGGAACTCAATCTTGATGCGGCCGTGTTTATCAGTCAGGATCTCTTCGCCGCTGGGGCCAACCACAGTTGCTGTTTGCAGCCCAGGAACCTGCGGCCATTTGGTGGCGAGAGGGGCGCGAAATTGCTCATGCTTTTCGATGGCACCAAAAGTGCTGGCATAGGCATCGCCTTTGATTTCTTCTGGGAAGTCCATGTTGCGCGGCTTGATATCATGGCGCATTTCACCTGCTTCAGCCGCTGCAGTCGTGCGTTTTTCCCGTTCGTTGTAGTCCCCTGCGACCTGTAAATAGTGCACGGCATCCACCACCAGGTATTCGCCATTGGCCGGCTTGTCCGGGTGGTTTTTCAATTGAAAGGTATAGCCGGTGCCCAGGGTCCGCAGACTGCCAGCTCCGCGCCAGCGCTTGTGCCGGACAGCCTCCGCCTCCATCTGAACTCGGGCGCGTTTGTTCCCCAGACCGGTGTCTTTGCGATAATGGCCCTGGTAATCATAATGCTCAAAATCCTTGTGGCTATGACTGCCTTTGGGAATGGCATTTTTAACTTTCAGATCCGCCGCCGGTGACAGGAAATCAAAATCATTCAGGGTCACCTTGCCAGTGGTCAGCACTTCTTCATGTGCCCACTCAGAAATATGATCTTCGCGGCGACGGTCCCGATCATCGCGGGCGTGGAACTCCACCTGTGATTTGCCGTTCACCGGTGAATGACCGCTCATCCCGTCACACAGCACCAGAGTTTCTGCTGCGTTTTTATCGCTGCTGCTGTCAAAGTAGAAGTAGATCCCCTCCTCCTCCATCAGGCGACAGATAAAATCGTAGTCGGTCTCGCGGTATTGCAGGCAATAGTCGCGCGCCTCGTAGCTTTCGCTCAAACGATCACGAAAGTCGGTGAAACCGTTTTCACTGAAAATCTGCTTGATGACATCCACCGCAGAAAGCTCCTGAAAAACCCGGCTATCTGTCGTACGCGTCAACAGCCAGAACCAGGGGCGCACCTCTGCCACATAGAGCCCATAGCCATCGCGAAACCCCATGTTTTCCACCGAGATACAGAGACCCGAAAACTTCTGATCTGTGCCGCCCTCGGTCTGGACATGCAGGTTCATCGTCTGACCAACGATATCTTCCAGTTTGATGGCTTTGTTTTTGGACTGAAACTCGACTGTGGTCTCAGTCAGCTTGCTCAGGCCTTCGCGCACAATGGCACGTTTCAGCAAAAGATCCCGTACAGAATAGCTGCCGGACATCCAGACCATGTCACTGTCATGTGCTTTGCTCTCAACCATGGCTCCTCCTTTCCCCGATCACGATCGGGTTAAAAACTGGGTGAAAATACACCGCTGCCAAATCAAATTTCGTCATTACAAATCCGCCAATAGGGCCGCTAATTCGGCGTCCATCTCGTCATCATTCTCTTCCGTATCCGTATCGTCGCCAAATCCCGCCAACAGCGCGTCTAGATCGTCCAGATCCCCAGCTTCATCTGCAGTATCGCCGCTTGCGGCGTCACCCAGATCCAGATCATCCAGGCCCAAGTCGCTCAAATCCAGATCATCCGCCTGCGAACCGCCGTTGTCTTCCACGCTCTGCGGCGTAGCATCGGCGGGTTTTGCAGCTGCAATGCCTGCTTTCTCGCGCGGATCCGCTGGCGAAGGCGCCGGGGCCGGAACACCGCTCCAAGGACCCAGAACCTCACTCCCGGCAACAGAGGAAAACGACGTCAGACGCAGCTCATCCCGGCCTTTGACGGCGCTGATAGCCATCACCCCACGCTCATTGGCCAGGGCAATTTTGTCCAGGTCTATGTTGCGTTCGGTGCAGGGCAGCGCCACCTGATCGCCAAAACGATCATTCACCGTGTGATAGGGCATCCCGCCCAGCGACATGATAGAGCCCAATTGCATCGAGGCGCCATTTTGCTTGAAGGAGCGCGCCAGCAGGATGGTCACCAGCACCACCGGATTGCCCCACAGCATCCCCTTCAACCCCTCAGTCTCTGAGAACTCCTCAAAGTCGAAGGCATCCACCGGGTTGCTTTTGGCGCCATAGGGACGGCGCAGCAAGAACCGGGGGCTGGCCAGGGCCAAATGGCCTGACTCGGGCATCTGTTGCAGGGTATCCCAGGCATTGGCCACCACAGCTGGGCGATCCTTTTTTTCCGTTTTCAGGAATTCCGGTGACAAGCTGGTAAAGAACGGCGCATCCACATGCGCCGCCACCCGCGCGATCCGTCCCAACAGTTCCGCATGGGGAGGGGTTTCCTCAAACCCGTACATGCCGATCAGGGCTGAATAGCCGCCCCGTCCCAGCTCCGGGTCCATAGGCTCTTCGCTCAACAATCGGGTCAGGCCGCAACTGGCTAGGTCGTCTTGAGATGCCAGATCTGCAGCCAGTTCTTCAGCAGAGACATCATACAGCACCACCTCAAGACTGTCGTCGACCTCCACCGAGCGGGCAATGAGATCCAAAGAGCGCCACTGCGCCTCCAGCGCCTGAAACTCCGGGTGATGCAGCACCAGGCGCATCGCGTCCGACAGGGCAGCATCCACCGCCGCCTGCATCGCGGGCACCTCTGGATTGGGTAAGGCGCGAATATAGGGACCAACCACCCGGGCCAGCAGCTCATCTATCGGTGAGGCCTCCCGCAGGGAATTTTCAGCATCGCCAATCAGCTGTTGAAAGGCGCTCAACCGCCGATCTGCTGGCACCGAATTGCTGGCTGAGGTCCGTTTTGGCGCCCGTATGGGCGTGCCATATTGCGCGGCCCAGGCCGCCAGGCTGCGGCTGGCGTGCTCAACCGTGACCCCAGACTGCAGCTGATCCCGCAGGCTCACAAGTTCGGAAAACAGCGCAACCTTTTCAAACAACTCATCTGGATGCAGGTCGTCAAATTCTTTTAGCTTGACCGAAATGCCACCCTCATTCTGACCGATGGGCAGGATCAACGGGCTGGCAAAACCTTCAATCACCTCTTCGACGGTATCAGGATCCAACAGGATGCCGGGCCGCTGCGCCAGCGCATCGCCGGTTTCCACCTGACCACGGGCTGCCCGGCCCGAGAAATCGCCAAACAAGGCAATGCGAAACCGCTTTCGGGTCAACTGCTGCGCGGCAGGGCGCTCTGCACTGATGGTTCCATAGGCAAATTCAGGCTCGGCAAAAACCGCCTGTTGCTCAGCTTCGACCTGCTCCCCCCCGAGTTCCGCGCCCTGCGCGGTATCCGCAGCGGCTGTATCACTTTCGAGATCGCCAAGAAGCGCATCCAAATCCATCAGATCATCGCTCAGATCCAGCGCGACGTCCTCCTGGCTCTCCGCCACCGGGCCAGTGTCGGCAGCATCGTCCAAATCGGCCAACAGATCGTCGAGCCCCGCGCTCTTTGCGGTGTCGATGGCTGCGCTGTCGGTCGCCGCTTCTGGATCATCCAGGTCCTCGGCAAAGTCACTGGTCAGGTCCCCCAGAAGATCATCAAGGTCAAGCTCCTCCTCAGAAGTGCCTCCCTCTGCGTCGGAGGATCCCAGCAGATCATCCAGATCTGTCTCCACCCCGTCTGTTGCCCCCAGCAGTTCCGACAGGCTCGTCTCAGCAGCCTCGCTGCCCTCGGTAGCGTCACCGGGCGCGGGATTGGGGCCCGGCGCGGCCTCCAGGCCGGACAAAATACTGTCCACATCCACCACTGCGTCCGGGCTGTCTTCTTCCAGGTCCAGATCGGCAAGCAGCCCCTCCAGGCTCGCTTCCTCGGCGCTGTCCCCGCCATCTTCGGCGGGGGCTGTACTGGCCAAATCTGACAGCAGATCATTCAGATCATTTGCGGCCTCTGGTGCGAGTGGCGCGTCGGCTTGCTCCAGCCCGGCGAGCACATCATCCAGCTCCGAAGTGTCATCCAAAACGTCCTGTTCTGCAGGTGCCAGCCCTGCCAACATGTCCTGCAAATCCACATCATCCTCAGAGCCCCCGGTTTCTTCCCCCAGATCCAGTGCGCCCAGAATATCCGCGAGATCATCGCCGACTGCATCCTCTGCAGCGGTGACGGGCGTGCTGGTAACAACATCCGCCAGGATGTCGCCCACCTGTGGTACGCTGTCGGGCTCTGCCTCACTGTCCGCCAGAGATCCCAGAACCTCGGTCAGATCGATACCTTCGCGTTCTGCCTCATCTGGTGCGACAGCAGAAAGATCATCCAGAAGCGCCGCAAGATCATCCGCTTCTGCATCGGTTGCGGGTTCCGGCTCTTGCGCCGCCAGTTCGTCCAAAATTGCACCAGACAGGTCCCCATCATCTGAGCCTTCTTCCGGTAGGGCCGCGTCCTGCAAAGATCCCAACACATCCGCCAAATCGTCCGCGCCTTCCTCAGGCTCGGGCTGCGCGGCGTCGAGATCAGACAGGATATCCGCCAGCGGGTCTGGCGCGGCGGCTTCCGGTATCTCTGTGGCGGCCAGGTCCTGAAGGATCCCGTCATTGGACGGGGTTTCAGGCTGCTGGAGCTCTTCGCCAGCGCGGGCCAGATCCCCCAAGACATCCGTCGTGTCCTCTGGCGGATCTTCGGCAACTGGGTCCAGATTCCGCAGGGCTGCCAGCGCGGTCTCACCTGTGTCGGCCTGCGCGGGCTCGCGAGGGGCCGAGGCCGCTAAAGCCGCAAGTGCGGCGTCAGTCTCAGCGCCCGTCTCCGGCTGGGGCAGATCCTCTGGCGTGTTGGCTGCAAGGCTGGCAAGGGCGTCAGACACGCCATCCCCCTGCACCGTCTCGGATGGGGGTTGTGCTGCCAGGGATGCAAGCACGTCATCGCTGGTGTCAGGCTCGGCTTCTGGCACTTCAAGCGCTCGCAGGCTGCCAAGGGCACTGTCCTGATCCGCGGCAGAAGTCGCCCCGCCTTCGGCCAGCGTCGACATCAAGGCGGGATTTTGCAGGATCTTCTCAATCAGCTCTTCGGCGCCGGATTTGCCATCCATATAGGCCATCAGTGTTTGCAGCTGATTGCGCGCCTCCAACAAAGGCCGCAGGCTGTCCACTTTGGACGCAATGGCACCAGGGCTGAAGTCCTTCATGCGCTCAAAGGTGAGATCAATCGAGAGATTGCCCTCACCGGTCAGAGTATTTGGCACCGTAAAGGCGGCCCGTGGGGCCATGGCTTTCATGCGGTCGTCAAAATTATCCACATCAATTTCAAGGAATTTGCGATCCGCAATGGCAGGCTGTGGGGAGGAACTTTTACCCAGAAGGTCGCTCATCACGCCCATGACAAAGGGCAGCTGCACCTTCTTTTCAGCACCGTAAAGTTCGACATCATATTCGATCTGCACCCGAGGTGCCCGATTACGGCCCACGAATTTTTGCGAACTATCGGCCATTTTCACCTCCCTTAAACGCGCTAAGCTCTTGCCGCAGCGCCTTCAGCTCCGCGTGCAGCTCCAGAACATGTGCATCCACAAGATCCGTTTCCTTACGCACCAGGTCCCGCAGTTGTTCAAACTCGGCTTCGGCCTCGGCCTCCACCGCTGACTGCATGGTATTGACCAGCAAACCGATAAAAAGGTTCAGCACCGAAAAGGCGGTAATGACGATAAAGGGCACAAAGAAGGACCAGGCCATGGGATAGACTTCCATCACCGGCCGCACGATGCCCATGGACCAGCTTTCCAGGGTCATGATCTGGAACAGCGAATAAAGCGAGCGTCCTAGGGTGCCGAACCACTCGTCAAAGGCCGCGCCATACATCAGCGTCGCCATCACCCCAAAGACGTAAAACACGATCGAGATCATGACGATCACGGCGCCCATGCCCGGCAGCGCATCCAGCAGTGCCTGCACCACCTTTCGCATCTGCGGGATCACCGACAGCAATCGCAATGCACGAATAACCCGCAGCCCCCGCAGCGCCGACAGCCCCTGCCGGTCCGGAAGCAGGCCAACACTGACCACCAGCAGGTCAAAAATGTTCCAGGCGGAAGAAAAGAACTTGATCCGATAGGCAAACAATTTGAGCGCCAATTCGGCGACAAAGACCGTGAGGACCAGTTTGTCCACCGCGCTCAGTAAGCCGCCGACATGTTGGGTAACGGTATCCGACGTGCTCAATCCCAGGGTCACCGCGTTGAAAATGATAATTCCAAGAATGGAATTGGTCACCACCGGGCGCTCAACAAAATCGCGGGCGCGGTCTTGTAGGGTTTGCTGAGTTTGGGCGCTCTCATTCACGGGTTTTCTCCACTGGTCATGGCGATACTGCATCGGTACTTTGCCGGGCATCAAAGCGCCCGGCGGTTGATATTCAGCCGTTAGGCCGCGTCAAAAACGGTGCCATCCAGGGCTTTGCTGGTCAGTTTGTCATAAACATAACCGCCTGCTGCGCCGCCAACCCCCAACGCCAGATCCTTGACCCCGGTTGCGATGGAATTGCCATCTATTGGCGACAACCCGAGGGCTGCAAATTTCAGCGCTTCGCGGAACACCTTGAGTGCCTTTGGATCCTTGATCGTCAGCGCTTTGACCCGCTTCATCAGATCCTTGATATTGTCGGCCCATTTCCGCGCCGCGCCATACATGGCCTGAATCTTGTCAATGGCACCTTGCACCGCAGCATAGTTTTTGGCCAGAGCAGTATCCAGCGCCTTGCTGATCATCACCAGCTGCGCTTTCTTATCCTTCACCGGGTGCTTTTTCAGCTTGTTGCCGACCTCGGTCAAAAACTCCTTCTTCAGTTTATCCTGCTCCTTGAGGATCTTTGCCAGGGTCTTGGAGAGGTCATGCATCTTGACGATCATCTGGGCATATTTCGCTTTCAGCGTATCCGCCGCGTCCTCAACCGTCTTGACCGAAGGTTGCGACACGCCCAGAAATTCCTGGAAAACTGCGGCAGAGGCCTCGTTTGTGGCGTTCAGGGCCGGGTTTGAGGCCGCTTTTTCAACCACCGCCAGGTTTTTGACCAGAATGGCTTTGGACTGGTCTATGTTAATGGCCAGCTTGCCCACATCCTGTGCCAAGCTGACGCCAGACTTGATAAAGCCAATAATCGCAAAGGCTGCCCCCGCACCGCCGGAAAAGGGCGAGGTCGCCATGGCCGCGATACTGACTGCCAGCCCAGCCAGCGTGCCAACAATCGAGACGCCGATCTTGATCTTGAATTTGGACCATTCCTTGCGTTTCTTTTGCAGATCGCTCCAGGCTTTGGCGGCCGCCAGTTCAGCGCCTTTTTCGGCAACTTTGACGTCATTTTTGATGGCGTCGTTCAGGCCCTTCAGCTGTTTCTGCATCTCCTTTTCAGAGGCGCCTTTGTTCACCATCTGGACAAAGAGCTTGTCGAAAATCTTACACTTCTTCTCAATTGTCTCTTTGGTCTGATCCAGCACGTCGCTGGCAGCAGCCTGGAATTCCTGCTGCAAAAGAGGGTCTTTGTCGGCCCCCTTCTCCATTTTCTTATCCAGCTCGATCACAACTTTGAACGACAGTTTTGGCGGATCTACCATTTCCAGCCCAGACACTTTTATGTCCAGGTTCTTGATGTCCATCACCACATGTTTGACCATCTCATCTCCTTCCTCTTCCCCGTTTCAAAACCGCACTTAGTCGAAGCTGTATGAGAACTCCCCATCTTTGACATCAATGGCGACCGAGGCCACCTCCTCTCCCGCCATGAGGCGGCGCAAAAACTCGTTTGAGATATCCGGCAGCATGGAGTTGGTGACAATTGCATCAATCATCCGGCCACCGCTTTCCAGCTCCTGGCATTGGTCGACGATCTTGTCGACAACAGCATCCGTGTAGGAGAACGGTACGCCATGTGCCTCTTCCACCCGTTTTTTGATCCGGCCTAGCTGCAGCCTGGTGATTTTGCCGATCATATCCGGGCTGAGCGGAAAATAGGGGATTGTCACCAGCCGCCCCAACAGGGCCGCCGGGAAGATCTTGAGCAGGGGATCCCGCAGCGCCTTGGCGATGCCTTCGGGCGCCGGCATCAGATCCGGGTCGGCGCACATGTCCATAATCATGTCAGACCCCGCATTGGAGGTGAGCAGGATCAGGGTGTTTTTGAAATCAATCACCCGGCCCTCGCCATCCTCCATCACGCCCTTGTCAAAGACCTGAAAAAAGATCTCGTGCACATCCGGGTGCGCCTTTTCAACCTCGTCCAGCAGCACCACCGAATAGGGTTTGCGCCGCACCGCCTCGGTCAGCACGCCACCTTCGCCGTAGCCGACATAACCGGGAGGCGCGCCTTTCAGTGAGCTGACCGTATGGGCCTCCTGGTATTCCGACATATTGATGGTGATGACGTTCTGTTCCCCGCCATAGAGCACCTCAGCCAGGGCAAGGGCGGTTTCGGTTTTACCAACACCCGAGGTGCCTGCCAGCATAAAGACACCGATGGGTTTGTTGGGATTATCCAACCCGGCACGGCTGGTCTGGATGCGTTTGGCGATCATCTTCATCGCGTGGTCCTGGCCGATGACACGTTTGGCCAGATGTTCTTCCAGATGCAGAATTGTGTCGATTTCATCCTTGACCATGCGGCCCACCGGAATACCGGTCCAATCGCCCACAACGCTGGCGATGGCCTGGTGGTCGACAATCGGCAGGATCAAGGCGCTATCTCCCTGCAGCGCGTTCAACTCGGCGTTTTTGTCCTTGAGCTGCTGCATCAGCGCCGCACGCTCATCATCTGTCAGCGGGCTGTTCACTGCGCCCTCGGCCAGCTCGTCCCCAGCATCCACCGCAGCATCTACGGGCGCGGCTCCCTCCCGGAGTTTGGCGCGCAGGTCGAGGATCTCCTGGACCACCGCTTTTTCCTTGTCCCAACGGATGGTGAGTCCGGCCAGCCGCTCCTCCTCGCTGGCTTTTGCCACTGTCACCGCCTCACGCCGGTCGGTAACATCATAGCCGGCGGTTTCATCGCGACCGATAATTTCAAGCTCGGTGGTCAGGGCCTCGATGCGGCGCTGGCTGTCGTCCACCTCTGCCGGCACCGCGTGCTGGCTGACTGCTACGCGGGCGCAAGCGGTGTCCAGCAGGCTCACGGATTTATCTGGCAATTGCCGCGCTGGAATGTAGCGCGCCGACAGGCTGACAGCCGCCTCGATCCCTTCGTCCAGAACCTGCACCCGGTGGTGTTTCTCCAACATCGAGGCAATGCCCCGCATCATCAGGATCGCCTTGGGCACCGAGGGCTCGTCGATCTTGACCACCTGAAAGCGCCGGGTGAGCGCCGGATCTTTTTCGATGTATTTCTTGTATTCCGCCCAGGTGGTGGCGCCGATGGTACGCAGGGTGCCCCGCGCCAGCGCTGGTTTGAGCAGGTTGGCCGCATCGCCGGTGCCAGCCGCGCCGCCAGCACCAACAAGTGTGTGGGTTTCATCGACAAACATCACGATAGGTTCGGCACTGGCCTGGACCTCATCAATCACCTGACGCAGGCGGTTTTCAAACTCCCCCTTCATCGAGGCGCCAGCCTGCAGCAGGCCGATGTCCAGCACCAAGAGCCGCACATTGCGCAGGGCGGGCGGAACATCCCCACGGGCAATGCGCAGGGCAAAGCCTTCGACCACTGCGGTTTTGCCAACCCCGGCTTCACCGGTCAGGATCGGATTGTTCTGGCGGCGGCGCATCAGGATATCGACAATCTGGCGGATCTCTTCGTCGCGCCCAACGATGGGATCAATCTCACCATTGCGGGCCTGTTCGGTCAGGTCGGTGCAAAACTGCTCCAGCGCCTCGCCCTTGCCCATGGCACCAGGAGCCATGGCGCCAGAGGCCTCTCCCGGTTCGGCACCGCCACCGGTCACAGAACTGCCATCCTGCGCCGACATCGTGGCCTCAGGCGAGCCATCCGTGGCTTCGGCAAAATTATCCGCCAGATCATCCGCGCCAATGCGGGCCAGTTCCGGCGACATGGAGGCGAGGATATTGCGCAGGGCCGGTGTCTTCAACATGCCCAAAAGCAGATAACCGCTGCGCACCTGGCTTGCCGAATACAGCAAAGAGCCCCAGACCCAGCCGCGTTCCATCGCGTCCATCAGATGATCGCTCAGGTCAGATATCGCTGAAGCCCCGCGTGGCAACATGTCCAGCGCCCGGGTCATTTCGGTGGCGATTTTGCCGGAATCGAGATCATAATGTTCAATGATACGATGTAGATCGCTGTCTTGCTGCGCCAGAAGCTGATGCATCCAATGCACCAGTTCCACATAGGGGTTGCCCCGCATCTTGCAGAACACAGTTGCCCCTTCTACAGCTTGATAGCCCAATTTGTTGAGCTTCCCGAATAGCGCCACTCGGCTGATCTCGGTCATGGTACTTCACTCCCTATAGGCACTCTTAAATCCCCGAGCTGACGCCGGGATATAAAAACAAATCATCGACATCCGGCTGGTCTGCGTCCGGGTCTGGTCGGCTGCGGATCCAACTGGTATGGCCAAGCCGGGTCTCGCCGCCGAGGCTCGACCGGGGCACCGCATCGCCGGACAGAACCAGGTTCACATCCCAATCCAGAAAATCACCAACATAGCTGCGCACAATCGCGCGCAGACGGTCCAGCGCCGCGCCTCCCGGCAGCAGCCTCTCATAGTCTTCCAACCCTAGCGGGCCGATGCGCAGGCGGAACTTGGCAGAGCGGCTCCAGACCTTTTCGCCCAGGCTGGTGCTTTGGCCCAAGCCCCCCTGCCCCCGGCCCATCTGCCAGCGATCATCGGGTTCCAGCTGCAGCCAACTGCCGACGAACTCTTCCAGATGTACCGGTACACAAAAGAAATCTGACAGCATCGCCACCAACCCCGCAGGGGTCTTGGTCCCCTGCCCCAGGATGCCGGTGAAATGCAGCTTGGCCAGATCCGGCATCTCATCGCGGTGCTGCAGCCCCTTGCCATGATAGCCAGCCAATGCCGCGACGCGATCCGCCAAAGGGTCTTCATCGCGATCAAAACTCACCGCCGGCGCGCCCTCAGCCCAGGCCCGATAGAGCAGCGACATCATCCGGTGCGTCAGCATATCGGCAAAGGCAACCATGGTTGGGTCGCGATGGTTGCGTTTGCGGTCGCGCGCATATTCGGTCAGATGCAACGGCAAAGGGCCCTGGGGTCCAAAAAGACCAAAGAACCGATTGGTCAACCGCGCCGGCCCCTCTTTGGTCGCCGCAGAGAAATTCGCAATCGTCGATGGGGGAAAGGCCAGCTCGGCCTCTTGCCCCAAACGCAATGCATCCTGCCGAGGGCGGCGGCTCTCCCCCAGACGGGGGTGATCTCGAAAATGTGCCTCCAATACCCTGAGAGCCTGAAAAACATGGTGTTCCTCAGGGGCTTCGACCAACCGGTCAAAGAGGCTCAGATCATTCGGCCCAGGCCCTTTTGCGGTCGCCATCTGGCGATTTCCCCTCGTTTTTCGGTCGTCAGAACCGTTTCGGTAAATGTATTGATGCTGGCGTAGCCATGGAAAAACCGCTCCAACACGGCCCCCAGCGCATAGATATTGCTGCCTTCAAAAAAGCTCTCGTCAAAGCCGATGGAAATTTCCATGCCGCGCACCGCCGTCGACAGGATTTCGTCGCTCATCCGTCGCACGATGGGGCGGCTGGACACCGAGACGATGCCCTCCAACTGCTTTTCCGTCACCCGATTGCCCAGCGGCGCATAAAGCCCCACCAGCTCACGCAGGGCCTCTGCCGCGTTGCCCCGACCGCTGTCGGCAATGGAGACATAGTTCAGGCTCAGATGAGAAATCAGCCGCCAGGCGGTATCGCCCTGCCCCAAAGACGGATGTGGCCGTGTAGGCGAAATCGGTAGGTTGATCTGTTTCACCGGGCCGCCTTCGGGCAGATGAAAGACGTTCTCGTTGCCCGTTGCCAGCAACAGCGGCAGATCCCGATTGGTGCACAGCGCCTGAACTGCCAATTGCTCCAGATCAGCCCCATAGGGTGCTTGCGAGCGATCAACCAGCGTCAGGTAGGTTTCGGACCCCAGATAGGAGGAGCGCACCCCGCGCAGGCGTTCCTTTTCTGACCGCTCCCGCATGCGGCGCTTTAAGGTGTAATAGGCCGGGTGGGTTTCCCCTGCCGCGGTGAAATCATTTGCTGAATAAAAGGGCCGAAACTCCACATCATCGGCGCCCTCGCCACTGATGCCCGTCACCTTTTTCAACGCATAGATTTCAAAATCCAGACCGGCAGTCCGGTTGGGAACAACCTGGTGTTCGGTATCGCGCACCGTCATACGGACCCGGTCACAGCGTTTTTCAAACAGGTTCACCGCAGGAATACAATTGAGCTGAAAAACCTCGGGCAACACCACCTGAGACGCCTCGCGCAGGCCTTCGCGCAGCGGAATATACAGATCCACCTCGTCGCCCTCGGCCTTTTGCAGCGCCGGGCGCAGCCCCTGCAGTTCGACAAAGCGGAACCGCTCGGGCATTGCAAAGAATTCCTGCAACAGCCGGTAGCCATCAAATACCCGCGCCGGCACCGGCAAAAGCGCCTCCTCGCGTGAAAATCCCTTTTGCACAACACGGCCCTCAGGCAGCGGCAAATGCCAATCGGCCCGGCGGTCAGTCGAGCGGGCAACAATGCCCTGCACCTGGGT
This sequence comes from Phaeobacter sp. G2, assembly GCA_025163595.1. Taxonomy (NCBI): domain Bacteria; kingdom Pseudomonadati; phylum Pseudomonadota; class Alphaproteobacteria; order Rhodobacterales; family Roseobacteraceae; genus Phaeobacter; species Phaeobacter sp. G2. The sequence goes on along the minus strand of CP104105.1, from coordinate 27,272 downwards.
GCACAGCAGTTCCAGCAGCGGCCAGCTGTTGCCTGCGGCGCTGCCCAGGTAGATCTGCAACCGGTCCATGTCGAGATCGCGCAGCGGTTCCCCATCAGAACGCTTTAGTCGCAGGCGGATACCGGCGCGGGCCTCATATCCGGTGGCAACACCTGCCGCGACCAGATCACCGCGCCCGTCAATATACTGCGCCTCGGAAATCTCCACCGGCCAAAGTGTCAGATCCGCTGCGGTGCGAAACTCGCAAGGGGTCTGCGCGCCCTCATCCAGACGCGAGCGCAGCACCGAACCGCGCGGCATCAGATAGCCACTTTTGACGGCAGAGTTGGTCGGGTCAGGTTCAAAATGCGCAATCATCATCGATGGCGTCGGAGCCAGATAATGCGGATAGATGATCTCCAGCAGGTTGGAGGTGAAATTCGGATACTGCAGTTCCAGCTCCAGCTGGACACGAGCTGACAAAAAGGCGACGCCTTCAAGCAACCGTTCCACATAGGGGTCAAGAACCTCGACCCCCTCCATCCCCAGACGCGACGCGATCTTGGGGTAGGCAGCGGCAAATTCAGCTCCCATGTCGCGCAGATAGTTCAGCTCGTTTTCATAGTGGCCTAAAAGGCGGGTATCCATGGCTAGAGCCCCCTTTCCATCGTCACCTCACCCGTGGTCACATCGACCTTGCTGCGCAGATACAGCTCCAACGGCAGGGGCTGGGCCCACATGTCGGCACGAATATCCAGCCCGATGGTCATGCCCGCCACATCAACATCGCCGATCAATTGCACATCCACCGTGCCTTCGATGATACGGGGTTCAAAATTGGTCACCGCCTGTTCAATTGCGCGACGGATCTTTTCGGCTTTCTCAGTGGTACTGAATTCGCCAGTGACTTCGCTCAACCCAAAATTCACCACCGAAGCCGAGGCCAAGGGGTAGCGATCTACATCAATCTGATTGCCCGCGTTCTGGGTATTGAGCAACCACGACAGATCCCGCTGGATGATCTCCCGCAGCCTGTTGAGGTCGATGACCCGGCTGTCACGCGTTTCTTTGCGGTTGGTAGGGTCATTGTCTGTCAGCCGGTCCAAAAGCGAGGGTTGCAGCCGTTCGGCAAGCATCTTGTCAGCCATCAGGGCCGTCCTGCGCGCCAATCTTGAGCTGCCGAATATCCATCAGCGCAAAGTCTTCCTCACCGATGGTCAAAAGCCGTTGGCCAAGACCGATGTAGGCGCCGCCGCCCAGGTCTTGCCAATTGGTCAGCCGGGCCAGTTTGACCCCGGATTCTGCTGTTTCGCTGCCCGGATAGCGCGTCGGGATCAGCACCGCCAGCGCGCCCTCATTGGCCAGGGTTAATGTACCGGCCATCCAAACTGTATCGCGCAGATCAGAGGGTTCATCAATTTCAAGACTTTGGATCTGCGCAAAGGGGATCCAGAAATAGCGCCCGTTGAGGATCACCTCAAGCACTGGACCAAGACGCATATCCGCATCGGCAATCCAGTCAAACGCGGTCCCGTTCACAGTCCCGGCGGTTGTGGGTGCCGCCTCATAGGCCGCCTCTCGCAGGGCCGTTGCCTGCTCCACATTGCCCTGTGCCAGCTGTTTTTGTGCCTCGATCAACTGCGCCAGCCAGGCCTCTGGTTCACCCAGGATCAGCGGGTCTTTTTCACCCTTAAAAACCTTTTCGCGGTAGACCTCGCACAGGATTGCCTCGCGGTAGGCCTGCGCCATGACGGTGGCATTTGCGTCCAGCTCAGCGCTGAGCCGCAACTGAGCAACCGCCCGCTTCCAATCCCCCAGGATGCAGAGCAGTTGAAACAGGAAAATCCGCAGCTTTGCATTAGACGGATCCGCGCGCACCTGCTCTTGCAGCGCCGCGAGAGCCAGGTCCGGATCACCAGCACGCAAATGCTCTTCAGGGGTCATGGTCAAAACTCCGCCATGTCAAACATGTGATAGGTAAAAACAATAGAAACCCCGGGCGTGACCACACGCCCGGGGTGGTGCAAATCAATATTCGAATTTGCCGCTTTGGACGTTCCATTGGAAAACAATCGGGTTTTCCAACTTACCGGTCTTTTGGTTCGTCGATTTGTAGGTGTGTTCGATGGCGGCATAGGCCAGCGACCAGGTCTCTTCTGGAATGCCGTCTTCGCTTGCCGAGATCGAGTAGCTGTCGATCACCACATCTTTCATTTTCCAAACGGAATAATCCAGCAGACCTTCGGCCTGGGCGTCACCTGAGCGACACCAATGCATGATGATTTCAGGACGTACCGTCCCGTTTGCAACAGACTTGGCCAACTCATTCGAGGCCTTGCCCATTTGCGATGTCAGCTCGACCTTACCAAAGTTCGAGTTGGCATGCATCCGCTGAGACGACCCAAGATCAGTCATCTCAACAGCGCGTTCAACATTCCAGTTCGCCGATTGAATGACGATCCATTTCTTGTGCTTGTCTTCTGTGGCATCCCCTTCGATATCGGAGATTTCCACGAACATGCTAGCAGCCATTTTGCTATCCTTTCAAAACTTAACTCATTGACAAATTTTGAGGCATGAGTGGTTCTTAGCCTCCTTTTTCCGAGGGCAATTTCGACACCAGACGCAGAGACACCGACAGGCCCTCTAGCTGATAGTGCGGGCGCAGGAAGAATTTTGAGCTGTAATAACCCGGGTTGCCCTCGACCTCTTCAACCACCACTTCTGCAGCGGCGAGAGGTTTGCGCGCCTTTTCATTCTCCGAAGAGATATCGGCATTAAAATCAACGTAATTGTTGATCCAGTTTTGCAGCCAGGATTCCATATCCTGACGGCTTTTGAACGACCCGACCTTATCGCGCACCATACATTTCAGATAGTGGGCAAACCGGCAGGTGGCAAAAAGATAGGGCAAACGCGCGCCGAGATTAGCGTTGGCCGTTGCGTCCGGGTCGTCGTATTCGGTGGGCTTGTGCAGCGATTGCGCGCCCATGAATGTCGCCACATCGGTGTTCTTACGATGCAACAGCGGCATCATGCCATTTTTGGCAAGCTCTGCTTCGCGGCGATCGTCAATGGCAATCTCCGTGGGGCATTTCTGATCCACACCGCCATCGGTGGTGGGGAAGGTATGCGAAGGCAGCTCTTCCAGCGTGCCGCCACTTTCGACCCCGCGAATACGGGAACACCAGCCGTAGGATTTGAACGAGCGGGTGATATTTGTGGCCATGCCATAGGCGGCATTGACCCAGGAATACTTGTCGCTCTCTGCACCTGTGGTGTCTTCCTCAAAGGCAAATTCATCCACCGGATCTGTCTTGGATCCATAGGGCATCCGCCCCAGGAACCGCGGCATTGCCAGACCAACGTATTTGGAATCTTCGCTCTCCCGCAGGGATCGCCAAGCGGCATATTCCGGGGTTTGGAAGATCTTGGTCAAATCGCGCGGGTTCGACAGTTCCGACCAGCTGTCCATCTGAAACAGAGAAGGCTCTGCCCCGGTGATCAGGGGCGCATGGGCTGCAGCGGCAATCTTTGACATCTCGCCCAGCAGTTCGATATCCGGCGGCGAGTGGTCAAAATGGAAATCCGCCACCAGCGAGCCATAGGGCTCGCCGCCCAACTGGCTGAACTCTTCGGTATAGAGCTTTTTGAAGATCGGCGACTGATCCATCGCCGTGCCTTTGAATTTGGCCAGGCTCTTGCCCAGTTCCTTTTTGGTGATCGGAATCACCCGGATCTTCAGCATCTCATCGGTTTCGGTGTTGTTCACCAGATAGTGCAACCCGCGCCAGGCGCTCTCGAGCTGCTGGAACTCTTTATTGTGCAGGATCAGGTTGACCTGTTCGGTCAGCTTTTTGTCGATCTCCGCCACGATGCTTTCGATCGAACGCAGCGCGTCATCTGAGATCAGGCCAGTATTGGCCAGCGCCTGTTCCGCCAGGGTTTTGACCGCGCTTTCAACAGCGGTTTTGGCCTGGTCCGACTTAGGGCGGAATTCCTTGTGCAACAGGTTTGCAAATTCGCTGGAGCCAAAAGCTGATTCTGCCGGGGCCGCTTCGGTTTGGAGTGCTTCGTCTGCCATTTTATCCCTCCTTATTCCGTCTCACCACCAGCGTCACCGCCGGGTTTGGGCTGGGCAGCCAGGGTTTTCAGCAGGCTCGGATCCTGCATGATCTTGGTGATAAGATCCTCAGCTCCTGTCTTACCATCCATATAGGTCATCAGGTTGCTGAGCTGGGTGCGTGCATCCAGAAGCTCTTTCAGCGGTGCGACCTTGGCGGCGATTGCTGCCGGTTTGAAATCGTCCATGCTTTCAAAGGTGATATCCACCGCCATATTGCCCTCGCCGGTCAGCGTGTTGGGCACGGTAAAGGCCGCGCGCGGCGCCATGGATTTCATCCGCTTGTCAAAGTTGTCGACATCAATTTCGAGAAACTTGCGGTCGGCAACAGAAGGTTGCTCGACCTCGGATTTCCCGGTGAGATCCGCCAGAACACCCATGACAAAGGGCAGCTGTACTTTCTTTTCAGCCCCATAGAGTTCCACATCATATTCGATCTGGACCCGTGGCGCCCGATTGCGGCCAACAAATTTTTGTGAACTTCCAGCCATCTAGCTCTCCTTCAACTCGTAATCTAACGTCCCAAGAAGCCCCGCTCCCGGATCAAGCCGGGTCGCCGAAACCTCTTGTTTCCCCTTTAGTCGTCGTCCTCTAGGCCACCGATCAGCTGCACATTCTCCAGCCCACGCGGCGCCATATCATTCACAATCGTGAGGAAGTCTGCCCCCACCAATCGCTTGGCCCGTTCCAACAAAAGCGGCAGCGGGCTAGAGGGTTCTTCCCGCTGGTAATAGGCAATGATCCGGTCCAGCGTATTGGCAACATCGGTTGGCGAATTGATCGCGCCGGGCGCTGCCACAACACGTGCCCCCCCTGCGGCCGCAGGGGCCGCCTCTGCCGCGCCAGCCTCTTCGCCTGCGTCGTTGTCCTCATCCTCAGCAGGTTCGGCCAAGTTACCATAGTCACGCAGCCGCTTTGCCATCTGGCGCAATTGTTTTATCAGCGGATCCAGCTCCGGCCCCTGTCCTGGCGTCTGTTCAGAGAACACATCCGAGATCGCCTTGATATTCGCCTCTGCCAGCTCAACCGCCGCCAAACGCGCTGCGATAAAGTCATCATCGCTGTCCTGAAACGCGGCGCCGATGCTGGCCTGATCCGGAATGGTCTCCATATCCTCAGGCGCACTCATCTGCCCTTCGGCGATTTCAATGTCGCGCAACGAGAACCGGCCAAAATTGCGGCTGTCGCTCAGGTAGACGCGCCGCAAGGCACTATAGACTGGCGACGGTCCCGCCATCTCCCCCGGCTTACCGCACAAATCCTGCACTGCGTTCATCCGCATGATCGCATCACCATCGTCCTCGTCCAGCTCAGGGTGGCATGTGTCCCAGAACTGCTCAAGACAGCCGCGCATGTAGCTGGTGACATCCGCAAACCCCACAAGCTCACCACGCGCCAGCAGAGCCTCCGCAAGAAAAACCGCCGCGCGCAACTCATGGCTGCGCTCAAGCACCTCAAGCGCTTTTTCTTCTACGGTGGCAAAGTCCGCAGGAGTCCCTGCGCCGCTGTCGTCGGTGAGGGGCTGCGCAGCACGTTCCATTTCGGCAAAGGCCGGGTCATAGACGAGGTTATCCCCACTTGGAGACTCTTCCCCAATGGACTGTAGAAAAACAGCCAGATCCATACGGCTGACCCCCCAATAATCAGGTCAAGCGCAGTCTGAAAAACCACATCCTATATTGAAGATACAGGTATGCGGCGACCTCAGCTGAGCCATTATCAAAACAATAACTTGACGTGGAGTGAGCCTTATCGCCATCTTAAAGTCAATTGTTTTTGCACCTTTTTGTGAGTGGTTGTCATGTGTGCAGACCGTGTTACCGGCGATGAAGTCAGGGCCATGGTGCGTGAAGGCGCCAAGCGGCGGACGAGCTTTGCTTTCTGTCTGGATCCGCTCAAAGACCCCCTGATGATGATCCAGCCAGGCAACAAACCAGAGTCCCTGCGTGCGCCTCTGAAACAGGCTGGCGGCAAGCCTCCGATGCTCTGGGGAACCTATGTCGTACAGGGCGATCAGATGGAAATGACCTGCGAGCAGGCGCCTGCGCAAATGCTCATGCAGCTGAAGCGTTTTCTCAAATCCAACCGCCCCAAAGTGAATGTTTTGTTTTACGACGATGGCGGCAATATTCTTGACAGTCTCAAGCCAGAATCAGCCACGGCAGACGCCGCGCAAAATGCTGATAGTAGTGATATTTCTGCCCCTGGAATTGATTCAAAAGCAATTGACCCGCTCAAGCGCAGGTTAAAACGCATTCAGCCGCGAATCGCGTTGGCCCCCGGCCCGCTTGAACTGAAACTAAACCGTGCTCTGGGTAAATCTGTTGGCCTCATCAACGCCGGGCGCCTGCAAGAGGCCGAAACGCTGATCCTGGTGATCGAACGGGCCCTCGCCGCCCTTGGCAAGGATCGCGAAGACGAAGACACCACCCTGAAACGCGGCCAGCGCGAGTCTGATCAGCGCTCTCTTGGGGCCCAGGTCAAACGGGCGCAGGGCTTGCAGGCCCATGTGGCCCGCGCCCCCGGCCCCGCCCGCGACCGGCTGACCCAGGCCATTCACAAAGCTGCCCGACTGCTGAAACAGCGTGATCTGAATGGCGCACGAGATGCCATGGACAAAATCGAAAAGGCCCTGACCTCGCTGGTCTGAACCGCCCCTTGCGGGGCCAGGTCATATGGGCAAACCCAGCCGTTATGTGACCCGTAGCTTGCGCCCCGACCCACAGATAAGACCTTAAAATTTGAATAGTGATTCCTACCAACTCCGGAGACCGCGATGCCCTTCACCTCTTCTGTTCTTTCCCTGATGAGCCGCAGCTTTGCCATTATCCTGCTGGTCATGGTTCCGCAGCTCAGCCGGGCTGAAACCGGTCCGCTCTTGGTCGAGCTGAACAAGATGGAAGAAATTGACGGCGGTGGCTGTCGCGCCTTTTTCCTCTTTCGCAATCAAACCGGAAAGAGCTTTGCCGGCTTTGAAATGTCGCTGGCCATTCTGGATGGCGACGGCATAATCGACCGGCTGCTCTCGGTGGATGCCTCCCCCCTGCCCGTCCAGCGCACAACCTTGAAACTGTTTGAAATTCCAGAGACTTCCTGCAGCAATATCTCTGAAATTCTGCTGCATGACGTCACCTCCTGCCAGCCACAGAACGAAGCCCAAATGGATTGCTTCCCGATCCTCACGCTGGGTTCACGCGCCACAACCAAACTGGTGAAATAACCATGGGAGCAATTCTGGAAAACCTCACGACGGGGGGGCCGGTGATCGCCTTGCTGGCTGTGATTTCGCTGCTGTCCATTACCCTGATCGCGGTGAAACTGCTGCAGCTCTGGCCGGTGACCTCTGGCAAGGACCAGCGTCAGAACGCGATCGAGCTGTGGCAAACAGGGGATAAACATGGGGCCCAGGCCCTGATCGAGCAGGGAAAATCCCCTGCCGACAGGATCCTGCAGTATGCCATGGGCGCGCTGCAAAACGGTCTCAAAGGCCCGCTGTTGACCGCTGAGCTAGAGCGCCGCGGCAATGAGGAAGTCCAACGCATGAACGGTCTCATCCGGCTGCTAGAGCTCATTGCCATGGTGTCCCCGCTGCTGGGTCTGCTTGGCACGGTTCTGGGCATGATCCAGTCGTTTCAGGAATTGGAACTGGCGCAGGGCGCGGCCAATGCCTCGGTACTGGCCGGGGGGATCTGGCAGGCTCTGCTGACCACTGCAGCGGGTCTGGTCGTGGCTATTCCAGCGGCCATCGCAGCCGGGTTGTTTTCTGCCCGCATCGACAGGGCCGCGCTGATGATCGAAAGCGCGGTGGGGCAGTTGATGCTGGCGGATCATGGCCGCTAGCAGCTGGAGACGCCCCTGATGATTCTCAAACGCCGCGCCCCGCCTCAGGCCCTGATCTCGCTGGTGCCTATGATCGACGTGATGTTGATCCTGTTGGTGTTCTTTATGGTGACCTCGACCTATCTCAATCTGGATATGATCCCGGCCTTGCACCCTGCTGAAGGTCGCGCGCAGCCAAATGAGCCATCTGATACGCGCTTGATGATCCGCATTCAGGCGGATGGCAGGCCCAGTCTGCGCGGCGACACCCTGACGCCTCAGGAATTGAACCAAATTTTGGCGCAGGCTCTGGCCAAAGATCCCCAGGCGCAGCTGGTCATTCTACCGTCAAACTCCGCGTCCACCCAGGATCTGATTTCAATAATGGATCAATCCGCCACGGCAGGGGTGCAGAACATGCGCGTGTTGCGACTGGAGGCCCGGCAATGAAGCTGAAACGCGCCAGTCGCGCCCCACAGTCGGAGACAATTATCGCGCTAATCGACGTCGTCTTCTTCCTGCTGGTGTTTTTTATGCTGATTGGACGCATGGACGCCACCGCGCCCTTTGACGTCGCACCGCCACAGGCCCAAACCGGGCGAGACATGCCCGCAGGCGGCGTTACCCTGGCGATCTCAAAACAGGGCAATCTGGCCCTGGATGGCAGCACAATCGCCCCGGCGGCTCTGGCCGCGGCACTGACCCAGCAACTGGCACGGGATGCCAGCCTGCGTCTGCGCATCAATGCCCATCGCGACGCGGATCTTCGGCATGTTCTGCCCTATGTCAGCCAGGCCGAAACCCTGGGCATCCGGGATGTTATACTGGTGGTCACACCGGAACGCGCGCCGCAATCAGGGTCACACCCGTGAAGCCGCCAGCGACCTCCCCTGCCCTCACTGCTCTCAAGCCCCGGGCCCGGCTGTGGAGCCTGGGGCTTGGGCTCTCTGTCGGCGTCCATCTTGTTGCACTGGCCGCTCTGATGCCGTTCATAGATCCCGATCCCGTGGCCCAGCAACCCAGCCCACAAAGCGCGCTAACGATGGAATCCCAGACGGTTGCGCGCAGTCAGGCACAGGAACAAACCGCCACTCCCGACCCCGGCAAGCAAGTCCCTGCGCAGGGCGACAGCCTCGCCCCTGGTGCAGTGCAGGAAACCACGGCCCAGGCCAGCGCCCCTGCCCTGCTCCCGGTTACAGCCGCCGCAGCACAGGGAGATCAGCTGCCCAGCCTCGCCCCCCCCGGTGTCACAGCGGCGGTACAAGCCCCCGATGCTCCGCTCGCCCCTGCCCGTCCACTTGCCAGCCAGCCAGCACCGGCGCGCCCTGCAGCGGGGCTTCCCGTAGCCGCGCGCGTGGCCGAGCTCGAACCCGTGCCAGCGCAACAGCCCGATCTCGCCGCCACACAGGCGCAAGCCCCCCCTGCGAGCACCGTCGCAGCGGCAGCGCCAGACCTCATCCCGGCCAGTCCTGCTCACGCGCAGGGCCAATCTCTGGCCGAGACCGCCACCATCCCCCAACAGGCAGCCGAAAGCCCGTCCCAATCAGAAGCAATCACCGCAGCCCTGGCCTTTCAGGGCGATGGGACCAAAGATCTAGACCCGGCCTCTATCGCCGCCTTTCAAAGCTTCACCAGACCTGGCGACCCCGGCAGTCAGGCAGCAGACTTGCGCGATGGTCTTGCCGGATTGCTCGGTGCGGTGCCCTGTTCCCGGCTGCAAGTGGTCTTTGACCCCGACACCGCCACGCTGGAGCTGCGGGGACACTTGCCCGAAGATGGGCTGCGACAGCCGGTGCTGGCAGCTCTGCAGGCACAGATGGGCCGCGATATTGCGCTCTCCGACAAGATGCGGCTGTTGCCACGTCCACAGTGCGGCGCGCTTAGTGGTATTTCCACGGTTGGCCTGCCGCAAAGCACCGACCAGATCACCAATCCTCTGCTTCTGGGCGCGGATGCCCAGGCCCGTGTCCTCAGCTATTCCGGCGGCGAGCAGCTGTACTTTGACCTGACCGCGCCAGACTACCCGGCCTATCTTTATGTCGATTACTTTGACGCGGCCGGTGATGTGATCCATCTCAGCCCCAATGCGCAAATTCCGCTAAAACTGGCCGAGCCCAAAAGTGCCCAGCGTGTTGGTGCCAAAACCCCCAAAGACTCCGGCCTGCAAATCACCGTTGGACCGCCCTATGGTCAGGAAATCGCAGTTGCATTTGCAGCTTCTTCTCCTCTTTACGAAGGTCTGCGACCGCTCAGCGAACCTGCCGCTGCCTATCTTGATTTCCTACGCCGCAAGGTCGCCGAGAAACGAGATCAAGATATTGATTTTAAAGGAGAATGGGTCTACTTTCTAATCGAAACTCAAGCCAAGTGAGACTCAGCAGCATGCCCCAGGCATGCTGCCAGGCCCAACGAAGATTGGGCAATCTGTGATTGTCGATCTTGGGCGGGAGCCCCCCTTCTTCTACGACCTAGACAAGCACAGGCAAGCGATCCCCAAACGGCTTTACCCAGCAGGTCCGCGCTATTGACAACCACCCGCCGCCCAGGACTTCAAGCTCCGCTTCATGACCCCGCCAAAGGGATGTTGTTTGCTCAGCGACCGCTGCATATTCAGGCTTAGATAGGTATTGGCCTGGGTGCACAGGCGCTCGCGAGTCCATTGATGGCAGGAACTGCAATTTTGTGATTTCCAGTAGCTTTCCGGCAGGCCCTCGATTGGCGGAAACATCGGCGTCTGGTCAATAAGCTCAGCGAGACTACGCCCACTGATCTGTTCCAGTTCAGACACCAATGGGCTGGCAAAGGTCACGGGCCCTGCCTCCGAGTGGCGCGGCTCTGCGCTGGCTTGCGCGCTTGCTGGGCCGGCGTCAGCCACGGTGCCCTCGCCGATCGGATCGCTGCCTTGTCCCATCTGTAAGGCAGCAATTTCGGTCGTCACGATTTCAGCGTATGTCCCCGTGGGGTAGCTTTGCATATAGGCTTCATAGGCCGCTAGGGACCCATCTTCCTGCGCCGCTTTGAACAGGGCTGTTTCCTGTTCATCCGGCGCCACTGGTGATGTCGCTGGCGCAGAGGTGTCGACGGACAGCTCTTCAGCCATGACCTCTGCCAACAGCGCGCGCGCCTCCGGTGTATAGGTTCCTTCCGGATAGCCCCGTAAGAACAGCATCAGTTGCACCGGATCGCGGGCACTTTGTACCGAACGCCAAAGCTGCAATTCTTCTGTTTCCGCCGCTGACAGGACCGGGCTTGGTGGTGCCTCGGCAAACATAAAATCACTCACCAAAGAGGAGGTATCCCAAGGGGTCTGCTGTCCGTCGCTCTGGGCGAGCACAGCGCGGCGCACCTCTTTGAAGGCCTGTTCCACCGGTTGGCCCGGCACCACAATTTGTTCCGCCAAGGCCAGGGTAAAGGGACTGTTCGCCCCCTGCCCATCCAGCGCCACCCCTCCAGGCGCCGTCGCATAGGCCAGAAAAGTCCCCGTTGGCGCCTTCATTTCAGCCAAGCCACTTTCATTCAGCTCCGGCACGTTTTCAAAAGGATTATTGCGACAGGCGTCGAGAATCACCAAATTGGTTCGATTGCGCGCCGACGCCATCTGCCGCAGCACGGTTTGCGCTTCAACCGCCATTAGGTCCAGATCCGCTGCATCTGACAACGCCACATCCACCGGCAACAGGTAATTGTTGCCAAAGCTTTGTACCCCATGTCCTGCATAATAAAACAATCCGGTGGCATCGGCGCCTGCGGCCCGCAGATCACGACCGAACTGGGCAATCGCCAGCTTCATCTCAACCTGACTCATGTCCACCGCCATGGAGACCGTAAAACCAAGCCCCTCCAGTGTCTGGGAAATCATGCGGGCATCATTCACCGGATTATCCAGGGCGGAAACACTGCCATAGGAGGCATTGCCAATGACCAACGCCAGCCGCGCGCCTCCCTCGGGGGTGGTGGCGCGCGCAGACCCTGACAGAAGTGCAACAAGCACCACTATGCGAAACAGGCACTTGGCCCAAAAACCAGTCACTAGTCTTAAACTCCAATACTCTGTCCCCGCGGGGACACCTTGCAAAATTGAGGTATTTACTGGCCGAGGCTACGCAATACTTGCTTTTTGTCCTAGGATTTTTGTTACTCTAGAGAAGCCGCCCAAACTTTGGCCGTCATCCGGGCGGTCCTAATTGATCTTTCTAGTATGAGTATTTTATCATGATACGCCAGCTTCTTCGCCCAGTCTTCGTCCTCTTGGCTCTTTTCGCCCACCCAGCCTTGGCAGCTGATCCATTTGAACATGGCTGGCAACTTGACCAGGAGGCATCGGCCATCACCTTCCTGTCGATCAAAAAGGACACGGTTGCAGAAACCAGCCAGTTTGCCGCCATGAGTGGCCAGATCACCGAACGGGGGGTGGCCCAGTTGGTTATCGCTCTGGATTCGGTCGATACACAAATTGACCTGCGAAACGTTCGTATGCGGTTCCTGTTCTTTGAAACATTCAGTTTCCCCGAAGCCACAGTAACCGCAGTTCTGGACCCTTTGTCACTGCAGGATCTCCCCAGCCTGCGGCGCAAGGTGATCAATTTGCCAGTGACCCTGTCGCTACATGGCGCCGAGGTAGAGCTCGAATCCGAGGTCGCCGTAACTTTGGTCAGCAATGATCGGATCACTATCTCCACCCTCAATCCCGTCATTCTACAGCTCGAAGATTTCAACCTGATGGCAGGACGGGACAAGCTGCAGGAGGCCGCCAATGTCACCATTACCCCGCTGGGCATTGTCAATCTAAACCTCGCCTTTGACCGTCGGGCACCTGGAACACCGGTCCTGGCCGTGCCTGCCACATCCGGGGCCAGCGCAGCTTTGGAGACCGCTGGCGATTTCAGTCGCGAGGCCTGTATAGGGCGGTTTGACATTCTGTCCCGCAGCCGCAGCGTGAATTTCGCGCCGGGAACGTCGCGACTGGATCAAACATCCACCAGCTTTTTGGACAGCCTGTTTGATATTGTCAGTCGGTGCCCCGACCTGCTGATTGAGATCGGCGGCCACACAGATAACAAAGGCAGCGCCGCGGCAAATACCCGGCTCAGCCAAAAGCGCGCAAATTCCGTTGTCAGATACCTGTCAAATAAGGGCATCGCGCGGGCACGTCTGCAATCCGTCGGCTACGGTGAAGCAAGCCCCTTGGTCCCCAATGACACAGCGCAGAACCGGGCAAAGAACCGACGCATCGCTTTTAAGGTTCTCAACTAACCTTCTCAAATAGCTGCCCCCAAAACCAAAAGGCTGTCCCCGCGGGGACAGCCTTTTTCTTTAAACACAATACCCGGCAGATCAGTCGGAACTCTCACCCTCTTCCAACGCAGCGAAAAAGGCAGCGATAGCGGTTTCCAGCCGGTAGCGGTCAATGACTGAAAAATCCCGTTCCATCGCCAGCTCGATACGACCGTCCCGCGCCTGACAGCGTACCGTCCCCGAGGGGACAGCGCAGCGCAAAGTGGTTTTGGCAACGCCAGTCTTTGCTTGGCCCCCTGTCATTCCGGCAGACCGGCCAGCCTCAGCGCTGCCCAAAGATCCGGATAGGAACCCGCGCAGCACCGCCAACTCTGCCTCCGCGTCGGGCCGCGGGGTGTTTTGCAAAACCTGCCTCAGCTCTTCCGCCAGAGGCTCCTCCTCCGAAAGCCGTTTCTTAAGCTCCAGCCCCAACGCTCTTGGGATCGCTTCGGCAAACTGCAGGCTCGTTCCGATCATGTCTAACAGCTCCGCAAAATGACGGATGTAGTTGCGTTTCTGCCGCCCGGCCGAGGCATAGAGATGACTCACGGCATCTTCTACTAGGTCACAGCCGGTGTCAGGATCCTGCGCATAAGACAGCGCCAGCTGCGCCATTTCCGCAAAAGAGATGTCGCGGCGCACCAGGTTTTCATCCACCATGCGCCGATACAGCCCCTGAAGATCCTGGCCCTTGGCAATCAGCCCAGCGGGGATCGCGGCAAATTCCTCCGCGCCGGTTTCCGCATAAAGCGCCCGATAGGCCGAAAGACGACGAAAGCCCTGAATCAGCTGGTAGCTGCCATCGGCCTCTTCTTCGACCCGGATAGGATTGGACAGACCAATACTGCGGATCGAGGCCTGCAGCTCTTCCAGTTCTGGATCACGCGAGGTTGCCCGGTCACGCACCAGCTTGCTGGTGGAGATTTGGTCCAGCGGAATGCGATCAACCACCAGCCCAAGTGCCTTGAGCCGAACAAACTCATGCGCCAGGCGATCGTTTTCGGCCCGGATATTCTGCTCCGCCACTGCTCGCGCCTTGAGCGCCTCTGCGTTTTCCGAGATCGCGGTGGCCATGGGGCCACGACGGCTTTCGGAAACCGGAGCGCCATCCGCCTTTGGGGCAGGGGGGGCCGCAGCGGGTTTGGGTGCAGGGTCCGCAGGAAAGTTGATGTCAAAAACGCGGCGTTTGCTCATGGTCTATCCTCCATCTTCTCCCAGGCTTCGGCGGCATAGCCTTTGAATTCTTCATAGGCCTGATCAAAGGACGCCCGGGCGCGCCGCCAAGTTTCGCGGGTCATGTCCCGGTAATCAATCTCGTAGATCGAACTCAGGAACCGGCCCGATTGTTCAACCGCCCGGGTCATTTCGATCGGGTGATCGGCCATGCGCCCGTCAAAGACCTTGATAAAGGCATCGCGCATGGCGCGGTGCAAATCGTTGCCACTTTCATAGCGGGTCAGCAAAAAGCGCACGTCGAGAAAGGCCTTGGGCAGGGTGAATGTCCCCGCGGGGACAACCCCGTTAAAGGCCGACAGATCCTCCAGTGCCTCGGACAGCTGGCCGATAAAGGAAGTGGTCGAGTCGTATTCCCAATAGCCGGGGCCGGAGGGGATATAAAGCATGTCGGCAGCAAAGACCGCATTCATCGACTGATAACCAATCGCCGGAGGGCAATCAAAAATGATCATATCGTAGTCATCCGCCGAGACCTGATCGAGATAGCGCGACACCGCAGCAAAGAAGGACCACTCAGGATTGAGATGCCGGTACTGAGCGCTGGCAAATTCAACAAAGGCCGCATTGGCACAGCTAGGTACCAGATCAATGGTCGGCCAGCTGGTCGGCTTGATAAAGTCATTGATGCGCAGATCCTGCAGCCCCATGCCGGTGATCGCTTCCGGCAGGGTCCGTTCAGGCAGGGCGGCACCAGATTCAGCCCCCCGCGCCGAGGCATTCATCCGCTCGGTCTCGCGCACAAGATCCCGCGCCATGATGCCCCAGACTGTGTAGTCCTCGGTCACATCGCTCAGCCCCATGGAATGGGACAGCGTCGCCTGTGGATCAAAGTCGACGCAGAGCACCCGGTAGCCATCCAGGGCCGCGGCATGGGCGAAATGCAAAGCCACAGTGGATTTGCCGGCCCCGCCTTTGAAGTTGGAAATCGCCACTCGTAGGGCGCGCTTGCCTTCGGGACGCGGTGGCATCAATGATTTGCGATTGATTTTTATGCGACGCCGCAGCTCATTGATCTCTTCCAATGAATACCAACGCTGACGCCCGTCTTCTTCCACATGGCCCTGGGGCAGCGAAGGATCTGCGGCCAGACGCCCGCGCAGGGTAGACTGATTGACCTTAAAGATCAGCTCAGCCACCTCCCAACTGGAGAACCGCCGCAGGGTCTTTTCCATCTCCGGGGAAAAGGTCTGCTGCCGGATCCAGCTCTGCATCTTCAAGGACTGGGCCTGTAATTTCGCCAGGTCTTCGTGAGTGAACATGACTGCCTCTCGCTTTTTGCTATGTCTCTCGTCCTTTTAAGCAGGACGCTAATTTTTCCTCATTACTCATTTACGCCGGATTTGCTAAAAACGCAAAACCTATTACTCTGAAAAAGAGCGTCCTGTCCCCGCGGGGACACAGGGTGGAAAAGACCATAGAAAACAACGGGACGAGACCAGAAACCGATTCGCGATTCGCCCTGCCAAATTCCTGGCCCTATCCCGGCGAATGGCAGGGTGAGGCACCAAATATAGGGTGACAGTAAAAGAGCATCCGCTACCTAATGGGGGACATTTCCGCTCCATTAGGGGACATACAGGGCGTCCCCCAATACCATTGATACCAATTTTTTCTTTCAAAAAAGGAATTGGGGACAGGGCCAAGCCAACTGGGCTCTTGACAGAATCGACATCAAGGACGCAAATCGTCTACATTGAATAAATAGCGTTGAGTTCCTGTCAGAAGGGCGCAACGTAAATCGGGACAACCCGATAATATGAGGCAGACAACCCTGGATCAAACTTAGCTTTCTCATGGGAAGGCCAATCTGATCTGGCCATTTTTAAAATGGTTTAGGGAACGCGAGAAGGACTGAAGGACCCATGCAGGTAAAGCGGCCCGCCGGGCGACATGCCTCGGTAGTGAAATATGATATCCTGACAGCCCTGGGTGCGTTTGCTTTGTCGCAGCCAAAATCACCGCAACGGCTTGTGTTGCGGTTTATGACTTTGATCACAGCGCGCTACAATTGGTCCAGAAATGAGCTGACGGTTGGCCAACGCGAAATTGCCAGACTCTGGACTGTCGACGAACGGACAGTAAAACGGGAGATGGCAAAGCTGCGCGCGATGGGCTGGCTGATTGTGAAAAAGCAGGGCGTTCGCGGTCGGGTCAGCGAGCATGGGCTCGACATGGACCGCATCTATGAAGATACCCGTACCAGCTGGTCCAACGTTGGCCCTGACTTTGAGCACCGCATGAAGGGGCAGGAGGCGCCACCGACAAATGTTGTGCCCTTGCGGACAGGCCAAATTGCGGCCGCACCTGATCTAAGTGATGGCAATGAATGGAGCTTGGCAAAGGCTGTATTGCACCAAGAGGACCCGGCCATCTACACCGCCTGGATTGATGCGCTTAGCCGTAGCGAAAGGGCAGGGGGGCGGCTGACCTTGATCGCGCCCAGTCGCTTTCATGCCAACTATGTCTTGTCCCATCTAAAGCCAAGACTGCTGGCGGCCTGTCGCGATGTGGACGACCAGATTTCCGATATCGTGGTGCTGAGCTGATCCTGGCTAGGCCGCAGTCTTTCAGACCTTCGGCGACGGCTGTTTCCCGCAAATCGTGAGGATGATTTTGGGCTTGCCGAAATTATGCGATCCAGTAATTATACAACTGCATAATTACTGGATGCAGGGGATTCTTGGGCTCTGCCTGACCTAAGCCAATGGGCAGGTCAGGCAGAATACACTCGAAAGCCTCTGCGCGAATGGGCGGGAAAGACATGAAAACCACTGATGTTACTGCACGATTGGCTTCGCTTGGTGGCGCCAAATGGGATCTCCATCTTGCCGCCCGCGATCGTATCGCAGCGGGCGCAGATATTATTGAGATGACCATCGGTGAGCCGGATGTTCCGGTTCCTGCAGAGCTGATGGATCACTCTATTGCCTCGATGCGGGCTGGCCGGACCGGGTATTCCGATGGCCGTGGCGAGCTCAATCTGCGCCGCGCCCTGGCGGAAAGCTACAGCAACAGCCGTGGGCGGGAGTTCGAGCCGGACAACTTCTTATGTTTCCCCGGCACCCAGACGGCATTGTTTGCCGCGATGATGGGCGTGGCGCAGCACGGGGACGAAGTTCTGGTGGGCGATCCGATGTATGCCACCTACGAAGGTGTGGTTGCGGCCAGTGGTGCAAAAATGGTGCCTGTGCCGCTAAAGCCGGAAAACGGATTTCGGATGCAGGCTGCAGATGTTGCCAGCCGGATCACGCCGCGCACCCGCGCCCTGCTGCTGACCAGTCCGCATAATCCAACCGGTGCCATTTTGCGCCAGTCTGATCTGTTGGCGCTATGCGAGTTGGCGCGCATCCATGATTTTTGGATCCTCTCGGATGAAGTCTATGAGCAATTGGTATTTGACGGCGCCGAGTTTGTCTCGCCCCTGTCGCTGCCTGACTATGCCGATCGGGTTATCGCGGTTTCATCGATCTCAAAATCCCATGCCTCACCTGGGTTCCGCAGTGGTTGGTGTGTTGGCTCCAAGGCATTTTGCGATGCGCTTTTGCCCTATTCCGAGACCATGCTGTTCGGCAACCAGCCGTTTATCGCGGATATGACGGAACTGGCGATCCGTGAGGGATCTTCTGTTTCCTCGGGGATGCGTCAACGATTCAGCCGGCGGGCGCAATTGCTTGCCGACCGGGTAGAGGCCGAAACTGCGCTGCAGGTTCACCGCCCCGAGGCCGGCATGTTTGCCATGATCAATGTGGCGGCAACCGGGCTGACCGGCGATGCCTATGCCTGGGATCTGCTGGAAAACGGCGTCGCGGTGATGCCCGGATCAGCCTTTAGTGACAGCCTGACCTCCTGGGTTCGGGTGGCGCTGACCATCGAGGATGCAGAATTTGAAACGGCGTCGAATCGTCTCATATCCCACACACAAACCCTGACAAGGGGAGCAGCATGACAGATTCTGTAAAAACCATCGGCGAAGCCCTTGTTGATGGTTTGAAAGCGCGCGATGTCTCTTGCGTTTTTGGCATTCCCGGCGTGCATACGGTTGAGCTCTATCGTGGGCTAGCGGCTTCGGGGCTGCGCCATGTGACGCCGCGCCACGAACAAGGTGCAGGGTTCATGGCGGATGGCTATGCCAGGGTGTCCGGCAAGCCCGGCGTGGCCTTTGTGATCACCGGGCCGGGCTTGACCAATACGCTGACTCCCATGGCACAGGCGCGGGCGGATTCGGTGCCGATGCTGGTGGTTTCTGGGGTTAATGCGCAGCCAAGCCTGGGCAAGGGCCTGGGCTGTCTGCATGAATTGCCAGATCAACAGGCGCTGGCGCAGACGGTTGCGTTGAGCTCGCACCATGTGGCAGAGGCAGAGGCGCTGGATCCGGCCCTAAACATGGCTTTTGAGCCGTTTTCCTCTGGTCGACCCGGCCCGACCCATATTCAGATCCCGTTGGATATCGCGGGCAGTGCCGCGGCGGAGCTTTCTGCGCCTGTCAGCGTCGAACCTGCCCCTGTGCCGGATACCCTGGTGCAGCAGGCGGCGCAGCTCTTGGCCCAGGCAAAGCACCCGGTCATTCTGGTTGGCGGCGGCGCCAAACGGGCAGGGGAGGCCCTGTGTGCCTTGGCGGAACGCCTGGATGCTCCGGTGGTGCAAACCGCAAATGGCCGAGGCCTGATGTTTCGCCATGCCCTTGGGGTCCCGGCCAGCCCCAGCCTTATCGCGGTTCGTTCGCTGATCGAGAGCGCGGATGTTGTACTGGCCTTGGGGACGGAATTTGGACCCACGGATTACGATATGTATGCCACCGACCAGTGGCCACAGATGCAGCAGCTGATCCGGGTGGATATCTGCGACCAACAACTGGATCGCCACCCGGCTGTTTTGCCAATCCTGGCAGAGGCTGGCAGCTTTGCCACGGCACTACAGGCAGCCCTGCCTGCTGAATGTGCCGGTTCAGACGGAGCAGAGCGAGCAGCCGAGGCGCGTCAGGCGGCCCTGCAGGAAATCGGCGCGGACTACCGCGCCCAGGTTGCGGTTTTGAACGCGATGCGGGACGCCCTGCCCGGCAGTGTGATGGTGGGGGATTCCACTCAGCCGATCTATGCCGGAAACCTCTTTTATGATCACGACCACCCCGGCGGGTGGTTCAATGCGGCTACGGGATATGGCGCGCTTGGCTATGGGATCCCTGCGGCCATTGGTGCGGCCATTGCGGCACCGGAGCGGCCGGTGATCTGTATTGTCGGCGATGGCGGCGCGCAGTTTTCTCTGCCTGAGGTGATGACGGCGGTGGACGAAAACCTGCCAATCACCTTTGTGATCTGGAACAACCAAGGCTACCGGGAGATTGCCATCTCGATGCAGGATGTTGGTGTCGCGGTGATTGGCTGCGATCCGACGCCGCCAAATTTTGCGGCCACTGCGCTGTCGTTTGGAATTCCCCATGTCAGTGCTGCCGATGACCCGGCAGAGATCGCTGCTGCCATTACCAAAAATCAGGGCCAGGGGCCCTGCATTGTTGAAATAACCGCGCCTGTCTTTGCGCCAGCTGAGGATTAAGCTGATGACGAACCCGAGTTTTGAATTCTCCCGTGCGATTACCCGCCGCCCTGCCGCCAGCATTGTTGATGGGCTGCGGGCCACCGAAATGGGGACGCCCAGCCTGACAGGCATGCTGGCAGCGCACACGCAGTATGTGGCGGCGCTCAAAAGCACTGGCGCTGAGGTGATTGAACTGGAGCCTCTGGAGGCGTTTCCAGATGCGGTTTTTGTTGAGGATACTGCTCTTTGCTTGCCGCAGGGGGCGGTTCTGATGCGCCCGGGTGCGCCGTCACGGATGGGCGAAGTGGCTGAAATGGCGCCAACTTTGCGGGACTGCTACGCGGATGTCCGCGAAATCAGCGGGCCGGGCCATATCGAGGGTGGCGACATCCTGGTGACGGGGCGCGAAGTGCTGGTTGGGCGCTCGGATCGGACTGATGCGGCCGGGGTCGCCGAGCTGGCTGAGATCGTGGCGGACTGGGGCCATTCTCTGCGCGAAGTCTTCACACCGCCGGGTGTTTTGCATTTCAAGACTGACTGTTCCCTGATGGATGGTGAAACCATTCTGGCAACCAAACGGCTGTCGGCCTCTGGCTGCTTTGAAGGGTATCGGATCTTGGATGTGGCCGATGGCGAAGAGGCGGCGGCCAATGCCATTCGGTTCAACAATCTGGTGCTCTGCCCGGCAGGATTTCCCCGCACCGCCGAGATGCTGGACAAGGCGGGATTTGAAGTGGTGCAGATCGACAATAGCGATTGTGCGAAACTGGATGGCGGCATGTCCTGCCTGTCGCTGCGGTTCTGAACTAGCCCCGTTCTGCGCAGCAGTTCAGCTGCGGATCTGAGGCAGCTTGGCCCCTGTCCAATAGGCGCCACTGTCCTGTCTCAGCGCTTCATAGGCCTCAATCCGGTGGCGTGCTTCTGCGCCGCCGGCCTCAATCAGATGGGTCAGCAGGCAATCAAGCACTGCCATCGCCCCGCCGTAGGCGCCAAAGGGGTGCAGGGAGGCGGTTGTGACCGTCAGAACGTGATCCGCCTCAACCCCCGGGGCGATGACCTCACTGTCCGAAATCAGCACGATGCGGGCGCCGAGCTTTCGGGCCTGACGCAGGGCCTGGATGGTGCTGGTTGAATAGGGGGCAAAGGTGATGGCAATCAGGCAGTCCTCAGGCCCCAGACCAATCAGATCATCCAGGGTGGTGCCGACATGGCGCGGCACCAGATCAATCGCCGGCAGGGCCATGCGCGCCACGTAGTGAAAATAATAGGCCAGCGCATAGCTGGCGCGGCTGGCGGTCACGTAGCACTGTTTGGCACTCCGCAGGGTTTCGACAATCGCCTGGGTGCGGTCTGCACCCATCTGGCGTAGTGAGCGCGATACCATGTTCAGCTCGCTTTGCACCGCGCTGGCCTGAAGCGCTGCCGCTGGCCCATGCCCGGCCATCTGGCCAATCCAATCCGCAGCACCCGGGCCTTCGTTAGAGGTGATCAGCGCATCTCGGAAGGGGCGACG
The DNA here is from genome assembly GCA_025163595.1 of Phaeobacter sp. G2. Lineage (NCBI taxonomy): Bacteria > Pseudomonadati > Pseudomonadota > Alphaproteobacteria > Rhodobacterales > Roseobacteraceae > Phaeobacter > Phaeobacter sp. G2. Next base: position 5,796 of record CP104105.1, on the reverse strand, counting down.
CAGGGCATCAAAACTGTCATACCCCAGCCGGTCCGCAAGGCGCACAAAGCTGTTGGCGCTGATCTGGGCTTTGCGTGCAGTGTCACGTACGGGATCCAGCGCAAAGCTTCCCGGATTGTCGATGATGTATTTTGCGGCCTGCGCCAGTTTGGCAGGCATTTGCCCGATGTGATCTTTAAGGACGGCAATCAGCCGGGTGGTCTGTTTCGGGTCGAGATGTGGATCCATAAGGCATTAAGATCATATGATTGCCCTGGGTGGAATTTAAAACAACCGTTCTGGCGGTTTTGTGATGGGCAGCCCTGGGTGATGGATCAGGTGGTGGTTTTTGTTTGGCCGCTCAGGCAGAGACGGCCTGCCTCCTCTGCCCGTCCTCTACCAGGGTGATACTGCCATCTTCGCTGACGGTGACCTGGACGCCTGTTTCAATCTGACCCAGTCCCTTGCAGGCAACCTGCATCAGGATATCCTTTTCGCGGGCGACAATGGCCATGTGGCTCAACCAGCCGCCAACCTCGCTGAGCACCGCGCCAGAGCGCTGCACATAGGGCAGCCAGGCGGGGTTGATCATGCGGCAGACCAAGATATCGCCGTCGTTAAAGCCCTCAAACACCTCCGGCCCCGTGGCTGTTTCATCGGTGACCCAGAAGGCGCGGGCTGTCACCCTGCCATGTCCGGCAACGCAGGTACCTGCCAGAGCCCCCTCTGTAAGCGGCGCCAGAGCGCCAAGCGACAGCATTTCGCAATCCCGTAGTGTCAGTTGTACCTGGGTTGGAGCCGCGACTTTGCGTGTGTCTTCTTGGGATTTGCGTGCTTGTGCCAATTGCAGCAACTCTTTTGGGGCCGACCAATCGTTGTGCTGCATCTCGTCAAGGGTGAACTGGAAAATCAGATCATCCAGGCCTGAAGTCGCGCCCAGGGTAAGCACCGCACGGCGCAGCTCGGCGAGAATGCGCAGGGCCTCATGTTTGGACTGCTCCTTGAGATCCTGAAAGGTCAGCGCCAGCGTAATTGTCTTTTTCAAATCATGTGGCAGGTTGGCTGGCAGCGCTGTATGGCCGGAGATCTGCTCAATCGGGTTTTCCAGCAGCGGCCAGAGCAGGGCAGGGGCCTCGCTGTAGCGCGGGGTGCTGAGTTCATAATCAAAGATGGATCGATGTCCCATCAGGGCCATGGCGGTTTCGCGGTTGCCGTGACAGGACGCCAGCAGCGCAGAGGGGGTGTTGGGGAGGTCCGTCTGCATCAGATATCTGCGCAGACTGGCGTCACCTGCGGTGGCGGCGCTGGCCTCTCCCATGGTGAAGCTGGCAAGGATATTGATCTTTTCAGCCTCGACGTAGATTTCCTGGGCAAAGAGGTGGTGCAGGTTTTGAATGGTCTCAATCAGCTTGTGTTGCGGGAGGGCGGCGTAGTCCACCGCCTGCCAGATCGCCAGCCGATCCGCGATCTGCGGCATGGTCTTGGTACGGAAATCTGCGACCAGAGGGGGGGCCTGGCGGCGCAGCTGTTTCGCTTTGGTCTTGGTCAGTTTCAGCGTCATCGCCTGCTTTAACCTGGCATCCACATAGGTCTTGCCAAAAAGGTTGACGAGATGGCCATCCCGGCCTTCGGGCAGCCCATAGGGCACGCCCAGGGCGCGGCAGGCGTGGTCCACACTGCCACCAGGAGCCCAAAGACTGGCCATAAGGGAGAATGACAGCGGCGTCGGGCGGGGCAGGACTTCGGACATTTCATCCTGCTCCAGGATCACCATATCCGGATCTGCGTCGCCAAAGCGGTCAAGAATGGTGCGCCATTCCGCCAGGCGGGTCTGTTCCGCCTCGGGGCCACGGGCCAGAGTGGTGATATCGCGGCTTTGCAGGATCTGGAACTGGCCATCCGCATAGGCCCATTCGATATCCTGTGGGCAGCCAAAGGCGGCCTCAACCCTGCGTGCGAGGGCCAAGAGGGGGGCCAGATCCAGGATTTGATCCTGATCTGGGGCGGCGGGCAGTCCACTGCAGCGACCAAAGCGCAGCGAAACAGGTGTGACCCGACCTGAGACCAGATCGTCACCGCAGCCCCGCACCCATTCCACCATGGTCATGCCGGGGGCACTGGGGTCTTGGGTGAACAGGACGCCGGCGTAGTCAGCTTGCACCATGTGCTGCACCAGGATATTGGCTGAGGAGTCCTCTGGCCCCTGTGTTTCATAGCTGGCGGCCCGGTCAGATGTGAAGCTTGCCACCACGCTGTTGAGCGCTGCGCGCATAGTGGCGCCGGTGACGTTCAGTTCGGAATCAAACACCCCGGCAAAGCTTTGATCGGCGCCGTCTTCATTGCTGGCGCTGCTGCGCACTGCGCAGGGCTTTTCCCCCACCAGCTGCCAGATCTGCGCGGCGAAACTGTCTTGCTGTGGCCGCGTCATCTTTTGGAAGTGGTCAATGGCTTCGCGGCGCAGCACCACACCGCTGGGAACTGGCAGGCCAGCGTTTTTCAGCACGGACAATCGCAGAGCCTTGTTGCCAGCTGTTGCCAGCTCTTCTGTATAGCCCATGGGGATAACACCGGCGGGCAATTGCGCAAGTCGGCGCTGGTGGTGCCACAGGGCGATGCGGTGTTGCAGAGTGCTGTGTACCCCGGTCACATAGGCGCGTTGCAGCAGCAACAGGCTGAGGCTGAAACAGAGGTAGATATTGGCGGCAGCGCTGAGGCCATAGACCATGGCAAACAAGACGGGAACGCCCAAGAACAGCCAAAGCTTGACTTGCCGTGCGGTCTTGGCAACGGCCCAGACCAGATAAATCGCGGCCAATCCGCAAAACAGCAGCGGCAAGGCAAACAGCGGGTCCGGCTGGCCGAGATCTGCGATCCAGAGCACCTGGATAGGGTGCAGGCCACTGGCCTCGCCTGCGGCGGACACGCCAAGCATCATCACGGGTAAAAACAGCAGCGCAGTCAAGTTGCGCAGCGGGGTCAGTCCCTTGGAGGCATAAAAGGCCTGAAGGGCGCGGGCTTTGCGCACGGGGTCCTGGGCCAGTTTGGATTTGAGCTTTGCGAGCGCATCGGCGCTGTTGTGGGTGATGATCTGATCGCGTTCTGCCTTCAACGCCACAGGCAAGATCAGAATACGGGTCAACAGGGAAAAGGCAAACAGCCCAAGCAACAGATGGCTGCGCTCATGGCTCCAGATCAGTGCCGCTGCCACTGCAGAAACCGCCTGTTGCCAATAGGTTTGGTTTTGCTCCGCCAGCCAGGTCTGCACATGCGGTTTTGACGGTGGTGCAATAAAATACTCCCACGGCAGGGTGTAGCGACCTTGGTAGTCGATGCCGTTTTGGGTCAGTTCAAGCCCCAGAACCTGCCCCATAAAACAGCTGCGACGATCGTAGCACGCAGTCACTGTTGGTTTGTCTTCCAGGGCGGTGATGCGGCGCATCAACTCATCCGTGGGAAGGGCGCGGATTGGGATATTGATCGCCCCGGGCAGATGGCCGGCCGCAAAATCACCGGGATATCGGGTATCAAGGATTTGCAGGTCTGTGGCGTCTACCAATGTGGTGAAATCAGCGGTGCTGAGCAGCGTGTCTTTGTTGCTATATTCTGGGATGGCGCGCAGATCGGCGAGGGACTGAACCTCGGCATCGCTATAAGGCCGCCCTTCGACGATCCATTTCTCAATGCCGCCGGCGATAAAGCTGCAGTCAATGCCAAGTTTTGCCAGTTCAGCACAGGTTTCAGAGCTGCGGTTGCCGTTGTGGCAAAACACCACCGCGCGTTGACCGGGCTGAAGCGGCCGGGACTGCAGGAAATCGGGAAAGCGGATATGAAGCGCACCGGGCAGGCTGCCCATGGCGTTTTCGCCAGTTTCGCGAATGTCAAAGAAGGCGGTGTCTCCGGCGGCCAGCAGCGCGGCGGCTTGCTCGGTGGAGATGGCCAGAGGGTTCTCTTCTTGCTTGGTGAAGCTGGTCTCTTTCAGCGTGTCGTCTTTGATCTGGGTACCGGCAAACTGCGCCGGGCGGAGCAGGGTTTCTTGTAATCGGGCCTGCTCGGCGTTCTGGTGAGACTTGAATTGCCAGTAGTTTGCGGCTGCCAGCATCGCCACAAAGAACAGCAGTGCGGAAATAAGCCTGAGCGGATAGCGCTGCTGTGTGGTCTGTGGCTTGAACCCCAGCTTGGTTGCCACAAGCACGCCAGTCCCTGAAATCATCGCCAGCCCGACTGCAAAAACCTGGGTCAGTGAGGTGACAGAGCCAATGACCAACTCCGGCGAGGGAATAGCCTGGGCAGCAATGGGGACACCCAAAAGCAGTGTAGTGAACATAAGTACAATACAAGTTTTGCGAGTATTGGCGGGGACGGACGGTGTTTGCACTGAGAGTCCTATTTGACTATTAGGGAAGCATTCAAGGTTGTGTGATTTTAATTAAAAGATACCTAAAGTGTTGCTGAACGGTTAACCGTTGGCGGCAACCAAGAGTTTCAACTAAATTTTTAGAAAAGGATGCGAGGATATTAACGTGATGAACTCAATTGATGGTTGATAAGTAAGAGACCCATGCGGTTGGCAGATTCAAAATTGGCCAGGAGGCTCATCCATGCAGCAGTCCAATAGCAGTATTTATGCCGTTATCCTGGCCTTGGGGATGCTGGTCTTGGCGGCCTGTGATGCGCGTGCGGATATAACGCTTACTTTTGGAACCTATGCCGCTGACAAACCTACCGAAACAGTGCGCAAATACCGCCCTTTCCTGACCTTTCTGGCGGACCGGATGTCTGTACGACTGGGGGAAAGGGTCACGATCAAGATGGCGATTGCCAAGGAATACGAAGAAGGTGTGCGCCAGTTGGCGGAGGGTGAAGTGGACTTTGCCCGGTTTGGTCCGGCGTCTTACGTCAGGGTTAAGGAACTCAATCCGCAGATCCGTATCGTGGCGATGGAATCCAAAAAGGGTGAAAAGCGGTTCAAGGGGGTGATTGTGGTCCATCGCGACAGTTCGGTCGAATCCCTGGATGAACTGGTTGGGCTGACCTTTGCCTTTGGCGATGAGCTGTCAACAATCGGTCGGTATCTGGCGCAGGCGCAGTTACTGGATGCTGGTATCACCGGCAGCGATTTACACAGCTTTGCCTATTTGGGTCGACATGATCTGGTCGGAGAGGCGGTGGGGGCCGGGAAATTTGCAGCAGGGGCGTTGAAAGAAAGCACCTATATAAAACTTGTGGCCAAAGGGGTTTCGATCCGGGTTCTGGTGTCCTTTGAAAATGTGACAAAGCCCTGGCTGGCCTCTGCGGAGCTAGATCCAAAGATTGTGCAAGCGATGCGGCAGGTCATGTTGGCGGCCCAGAACGAAGAAATTCTTCGACGTGTTGCCAAAAATGGATTTTTGGCCAGCCAGGATTCTGACTACGACATCATCCGCGACGCAATCGAACAAAGCCGTAGCTTTTAGCCTAGAAAAGCAGAGACATGAAACGCACGGGTATCCTGTTTCAGATTGTGATTTCACTTTCGCTGGCCGCTCTTTTGGTTGCGCTGGTTGTGGGAGCTGTTGCCAGACGGACCGAAGGCAACCGGTTGCGTGATCAATTGAATGAACAGGCCGGGCTAACGGTTTCGCTGCTGAGCGGGTTGATGCTCGAATCCATCATTGTGGAAGACGTGCCGGTCCTGGAGACCGGTCTTCAAGAGGCCCTGGTTCGAACGCCCAAAATTTTGTCTATCCAGATCCTGAACAGTGATGGTGCTACGATTGCGACTGCCAATAGGCGCGGCATCGCCGCACAGGAAGAATTTGTGACCTACGAGCAATCGGT